>CACZPY010000168.1 GCA_902783135.1 uncultured bacterium | reverse complement strand
CACGGCTTCAAGGTCGCCCAGATGCTGCTCACCGCCTACGACTTCAGCCGCCGCGAGCGGTGCCTGAACATCAAGAACTGCATCAACGCCCTGTGGGAAAAGGGCGTGCTGCCGATTATCAACGAGAACGACTCCGTATCGGTGGACGAACTCAAGTTCGGCGACAACGACACGCTCTCCGCGATGATGGCGTCGATCACCGGCGCGGGGCTGGCGGTGATACTCACCACCGTGGACGGTCTACTCGACCGCAACCCCGACGGCACGCTGGGCAAGCGCATCCCCGTGGTGGAAAAACTCGACGACGCCGTGCGGGAACTTGCCGGCGGCACCGACGACGGCAACTTTTCCATCGGCGGCATGGCGTCCAAACTCCGCGCCGCCGAGATCGCCTGCACCGCGGGCGCGTACATGTGGATCGCCGACGGCCGCATGGAGAACATCTGCCGGAAACTCCTCGACGGCGCGGACGTGGGGACGCTGTTCCTGCCCCGGCGGCGGCTCTCCGGCAAGAAGCGCTGGTTCGGCTATCTGCGCAAGAGCTACGGCACCATCACCGTCGACGACGGCGCGGCGGAGGCGGTGAAGCACCACGGGCGCAGTCTGCTGCCCTCGGGGGCGCTGCGGGCGGAAGGGTCGTTCCGCCGCGGCGACACCGTGGATATCGCCGACGCGGCTGGACGGGTCTTCGCCCGGGGGTTGGTTAACTTCGACGCCGACGACTGCCGCAAGATCCTCGGCTGCAAGTCGGGCAAACTGCACCATGTGCTCGGCGCCGACGCCGACGAGGAACTCGTGCACCGCGACAATCTGCTGCTGCTGTTATGAAGGTCTTCATCCGCACCTACGGCTGTCAGATGAACGAGCGCGACTCGGAAGCGCTGGCGGCGAAACTGCTCCAGGCCGGTCACACCCTCGCCGCCAGCGAGGAGGAGGCGGACGCGCTGTTGTTCAACACCTGCAGCGTGCGCGACGCCGCCGAACGCAAGGCGAAGGGCAAGATCAGCCACATGCACAAGCTGAAAAAACGCAACCCCGACCTCATCATCGGCGTCGCGGGGTGCATGGCGCAGCGGCTGGGCGACCGGCTGCTGGAGGAACTGCCGGACGTCGATTTCGTGCTCGGCACCGGGCAACTGCATACCGTCTGCGACATCCTCGCCGAAATCGAGGCCGAACGGAAACGGATCGTCAGCACCGAAGAATCCTTCGACGTGCTGACCGAAATGGGCGCTCACCTCGCCACCGGATCGTGGCACGGCGAGATCGCGATCACCCGGGGCTGCAACCGCTTCTGCTCGTACTGCATCGTGCCGTACGTCCGGGGGCGCGAGATCAGCCGCGACAAGGAGGACATCCTGCGCGAGGCGCGCGAAATGGTCGGCCGCGGCGTGCGCGAGATACTGCTCCTGGGGCAGAACGTCGCGGCATACGGGCTCGGCGGCAACACAAATCCGCCGGAACCGGGAAACTCTCCCTTCGGCGAACTGATCGAGGCGCTGAACGAAATACCGGAACTGCGGAGGATCCGCTTCACTTCTCCGTATGTCAGTTACTTCAACGACCGGCTGATCCGGGCGCTCAAAGATTCGCCCAAATGTTGCCGTAATATCCATCTGCCGCTCCAGTCCGGATCGAACCGGATACTCAAGGCGATGAACCGCCAGTACACGCGCGAATCGTATCTGGACAAGGTCGCGGAACTCCGCGCCGCGCTGCCCGGAGTGACCTTTTCTACCGACGTGATCGTCGGTTTCCCCGGCGAGGACGATGACGATTTCAAGTTGACCCGCGACGTGATGAACGAGGTCGGCTTCGAACAATCGTTCATCTTCAAGTACTCGCCGCGGCCGGGCGCCAGATCCGCCGCGCTGGAGGACAGCGTACCCGACGCAATCAAAGAGGAGCGCAACCAGATCCTGCTCGGCGATCTGCGCGACCGAGTGCGAAAAAAACTTGCCCGGCTGGTCGGCTCCACCGTCGAAGTGCTCGCCGAAGGCGTCAGCGCCCGCAACGCCGAACGCTGGGTCGGGCGAACGGACACGAACTATGTCGTCCACTTTCCGCCCGTGCCGGGAGTGCGCCCCGGCGATCTCGTAAAAGTGCGGATCGAACAATCCAACGTGGTGTCGGTCGTCGGCAAGATCGTCTGACGCGCCGCATTCCACTCCCCTGCCCGGCGACTGCCGTAACGTCTGAGCAAAAAAAATCCGTTTTTTTTGTCTTATGACGGTTGACTTTTATTTTGACAGCAATATATTATTCGTTGTAAAACATAGATTTATTCAAAATAATTAAGTAAATCATTAACAAAGTGCCGCTATGCGGCGACCCCGCGGGTCGGGTTCCATGAGTTATACGACGAATTGCGATATGCTGGACGAGGTGCGTCGGCACTCGGACCCCGCCTGCGACCGCTTCTACCACACCTACCTGCCGCTGATCCGGCTCCACGGGCGCGACTGCGGAGTGGCGGACTGCGACCTCGACGATCTGGTGCAGATCGTGATGATGGAGTTCTTCCGCAACGACCGCTTCGTCTACGACACCGACAAGGGAAGTTTTCGCGGCTATCTGCGCCGCGTCATCCGCGCCCGCAGCATGGATATCCTGCGCAAACGCTACCGCGCCAAACGGGATGACGCGCTGAACACCGGAGAACCGGACGAACTGTTTCTGGACTCGCGCTACGACGAGGAGTGGAAAAACTTCGTGCAGGAGGAGGCGATGCGCCGATTGCGCCGCGCGGTGATGCCAGAGCACTTTCAACAGTTCTGCATGCTGGTGTTCCAGCAGCGCGACGCGAAAGAGGTCGCCCGCTTCTACGACGTGCCGCGCTCCACGATCTACACGGCGTTCCGCCGCACCAAGATCACGTTGGAAAAGATCGTCCGCAACATCGAGGAAAACGCGCTGTAAACCGGGGAGCGGTACACGCTGTCGCGCAATGCGACAGCCCGACCGGGAACGACTGTAGTAGGACCGGTAGGACAATTAAGACCAGTAGGACACGCGTGGTTGGGACCCGCGTACCGGCGATTGTCACACGCTGACGCGGGAAAACGGCGCAAGCGATAATACAACAGCCAATACAGGTCCTACAGGCCCCACCGGTCCTACCCAAAGCCGCGTACGGCGAGTACTGCGCCCGGAGATTTCATTTACAAACGCCTTTTTTTGCCCGGATTTTGAATGGATGCCGGGTTTT
>CACZPY010000167.1 GCA_902783135.1 uncultured bacterium | reverse complement strand
GTCATGTTGCGGACCTTGCCGACGATGTGCTTGCCGACGGGGTACTTCTCGGCGAGGACTTCCCACGGATTGCGCTCTTTCTGGCGCAGACCGAGCGAGATCTTGCGGCTGTCGCGGTCGACGTTGAGGACCACCGCCTCGACTTCCTCGCCGACGGTGAGCACGTCGCTCGCCTTGCTGATGCGCTTGGTCCAGGACATTTCGGAAACATGAATCAGGCCTTCCACGCCTTCCTCGATTTCAACAAACGCGCCGTAAGGCATGAGGTTGACGACCTTGCCCTTGACCAAGCTGCCCTTCGGGTACTTGGAAACGACGTCGTCCCACGGATTGCGGGTCTTCTGCTTGAGACCAAGCGAGACCCGTTCCTTTTCGCGGTCGATGCCGATGACGACGACTTCGATCTCCTCGCCGACGTGCAGAACTTCGGAGGGATGCGCGATGCGGCCCCACGAAATGTCGGTGATATGCAGCAGACCGTCCACGCCGCCGAGGTCGATGAACGCGCCGAAATCGGTGATGTTCTTGACCACGCCCTTGCGCAGTTCGTCCACCTTCATCTCGGCGAGCAGCTTGCCGCGCTGTTCGCGCAGCGACTCCTGCAGGAGCTCGCGGCGCGAGACCACGATGTTGCGGCGCTCGAGGTTGATCTTGATGATCTTGACGTCGTATTCCTTGCCGAGATAGTCGTCGAGGTTGTGCACCGGGCCCACGTCAAGCTGCGACCCCGGCAGGAAGGCGGGGAAACCCTCGATGTCCACCATCACGCCGCCCTTGACGCGGTGACGGATGAAGCCCTTGACGACCTTGCCTTCGCCGTATTCGGTGGTGATGCGGTTCCACGCCTTGATGGACTCCGCCTTTTCGATGCTGAGCGTCGGCCGGTTCTGGCGGTTTTCGATCTCTTCGAGGTAGACGTCGACTTCGTCGCCGACGTTGACTTCGTCGTACTTCACAAATTCACTGGCGGGGACTTCGCCTTCCGCCTTGTAGCCGATGTCGATCAGCACGCTGTCCGGACGCTTGTCGGTGATTTTTCCCTTGACGATCGTGCCTTTGGTGAGCGCCTTGCTCTCGTCGCAGGACTTGAGCAGTTCTTCCATGGAACCGGGCATGTTGCTGAGATCCAGGAAAGTCTCTTCGAATTTGTTCTCTTGCATGTTGTTTTGGTTGTTGTTGGTTGGTCTTTACGATTTTGTTCCCGCTGCCGGATGCACCGTGCTTCCGACAGCCCTGAAACTCTTAAAATACATGCGGTTCCGACAAAATGCAAGCCCGCGGACGGAAAACTTCGGATAATTCCGCATTTTGCCGCCGCCGCCGTCCGCGGAACGGGAAACTTGCTTGCCAAATCTCCGGCCGCGTGTTAGGTTATATGCGAAGCATCGGTAAATTCGGCGGTGCGCCGGTCAAACGCGGGGGAAGTCATGAAAAAGGAACATCTTGATCTGTTGCGGGAATTCATATCGTATCGTCCGGTCAGCGCCGATCCGGCGGCGGTCGACCGGGTGCAGACGCGCATGAAGGAGTTTCTGGAGGCGAACGGGATCGTCTGCAAGTTGGAAAAGGTCGAGGATCGGCATCTGCTCTTCGCTTCGACCACCGGGAACAAACAGCCCGATATCCTCTTCAATCCCCATGTGGACGTGGTGCCGGCGACGGATCCCGACGAGCAGTACGTCGTCGTCGACAAGGGCGACAAGATCTATGCCCGGGGCATCGCGGACGATCTTTCCAACGCCGTGTGCGTGGCGCAGACGCTGATCGAACTCAAGGGACGGGTCGATGCCGGAGCGATCTTCACCGGCAACGAGGAGGTCGGCGGATCGACCACCGACGGGATGATAAAACTCGGCTACGGCGCGAAGAAGATGGTCGTCGTCGCCGACGGCAACAGCGGTCTCGAACGCGCGATGTATGCGCACAAGGGCGTGGTGATCCTGAAGCTGATCGCCCGCGGCCGCACCGGACATTCTTCGCGTCCGTGGGCGTTCGACAACGCCATCGAAAAACTCATCCGGGGGTATATGAAGCTCGCCGAGGCGTGGGACAATCCGACTTCCGTCGAGGATTGGCGCAACACCATGGCGCCCTGCATCATATCCGGCGGGCAGGCGGTGAACCAGATCCCCGGCGAGGCGTCGATGATCCTGAACTTCCGCATCGTGAACGCCGACGATCTCGAGAACATTCCCAAGATGGTCGCCGAGGTCACCGGATTGGAGGTCGAGTTCATGCGCGGCTGCCTGCCGTTCAACGGCGATCCGCAGTCGCCGCAGCTCCGGCTGCTCGCCGAGGTGATGGTCGAAGAGTCCGGAAAGATACCGGAGTTCCAGCGCATGACCGGGGCGACCGACGCCCGGCATCTCCAGAAACTCGGCGTCCCGGTGGCGATCATCGGCTGCCGAGGCACGGGCGGTCACTCGGAGTGCGAGTATATCGAAAGCGACGCCATCGACCGGATGGTGCCGGTCTTCGTCAAACTGGCGACCCGCCTCTGACGCGGTCACCGATATCCTTCGCACCGGCGGCACGGCGCAAAGCAAAACAAAAACCGCCCCCGCGACTGGCGCGGCGGGCGGTTGCGGTGTCGACTTGATCCGGAACTGTCAGAAGTCGTTCTTGTCGTCAAAATCGTCGTCGAACTCGTCGTCGAGTTCACCGTCGAGTTCGTCGTCGTCGTCGAAGATGTCGTCTTCGAATTCGTCCCGGGCAAAGGCGTCGTCGTCTTCGTCATCGTCGAATTCGTCGAAGACGTCGTCCTTTTCCTCATCGTACTCGGACTCTCCCGCCTCCTCCTCTTCGAGAAAACTGCTGGCGGCTCCGATCACCGCCCCGCACTCCGGACAACAACCGTCTTCGGCCTCGATGGAACTTTCGCTCACCTCGATGTTGCAATAGGGGCAAACTGTTGACATATAAACTCTTCTTGTTGGTTGCCGACTTGGGACGCGGCGGTCGTCGCCGGGGTCCGTGCCGGTCATCCGCGTACTATATTTACGGTTTGCGATTTGTCAAGTGCCGGAGACAAAAAATATCGTAATTTTTTCAACAAAATCCGCTGTCCGGTCCCGGACATGATGTCCCGGCGTCTTGAAATAGCCGCGCCAAAGCGGTATATTATTAAGATTTTTTGATAAGGTGTCCGGCGCGGCGCGCCCGCATGGTGCCGGACCAAACTGAAATCGAATGATCGGTCACAGATATGATAAACATTTTTTGGGGGAGTGTGCGATACGATGAACAGTTCCGCTTTTGAGGACCTGGTCATGAACGCGGCGGAACGGCCGGAAAAGGCCGTGTGCTGCGAACTGACCAAGGCGGTCGAAGAAATGCAGCAGCCGCTTGCCGCGGATATTTCCGAGAAACTGGAATTGCTGTGGGAGGCATGGAGCGGCGCGCTCAGCGACGTGCAGGCATCCTTCTGCGTGACGGCGGCAAGCCGCGGCGCGGCGGATACTCCGCTGTTCCGCAAGGTCTTCGCCACGGCGGTGAAGCGTCTGCTGCCGCCGTATCTGAGCGGTCCTTCGGTGATGCGGGCGCTGGGCGTCCGCGACGACAAGCGTCCGCCGGTCGAGGTCGCCGCCCGTCTGCGCTGCCTGATGATGCTCAAAGCGGGCATGATCTTGTTCATGCCCTCGACGAAGCGCTGGGCGGTGGCGGGTACTGTGGAGGCGGTCAGCGGCACGTTGACGGTGAGCGCATTCGCCGGTTCTGGCGGCGCGGCGCGTCTGCCGCTGGAGGTGGTGCTGCCCGAGGCGGTGTTGCTGAATCCGGGCACCGAATTGTCGCGGCTGGTGGAGCCGTTGGTCCGTCCGCTGCCGAGCGAGATGTTCCGCGGAGCGCTGGCGCGTCGGGCGGTTTTCCCGCTTTCCGACGACATGATGCGGCAGATGGCGCACGCCGGTTGTGCGCGCGGTCTTGAACCGGTCGCCTTCGAGGCGTGGTGGAATGGCGGCGCGGCGGCTCCTGCCGCTGGCGCGGCCGCGGCGACGCGGCGTTCATGCGACGGACGAAGCATCAAGGAAATGGCGCTGCTGCTCGCCGCCGAAGCCAAGGCGGGCGCCGGCAAGATCACCGCGGACGAGGCGGCGGCATTCAAGACGTTCTTCTCCAAACTGAAGCCCGAAACGGCGGCGCGCGAGGAAAAACAGTTGTCGGAGGTCGTCGGTACGGTGTTCCAACGCCTCGACGACGCTCAGGTGGCGGATGTGCTGACCCCGCTGGTGGGCAAGGCTTCGTTCTGGCCCGCCGACCCTTCGGCGGCGACGTTGAGTTCGCTGGTGGTGTGGGGGGATATTTCGGTCAAGGTCATGGAGCCGTTGGCGAAGGCGTCGTTCAAGGTGCTTCCGCCCGCGGTGCTGAGCGCGTTGGTGATGAAATTGCCGCTCAAGGCGCTCAACTGCTTCGCCCCCAATCTGGACAGCGGGGTGCTGCTGGAAACGGTATGCCGTTACCGCAACTGCGGCGCCGACATCATGATGAAAGAGTAGAAAAATCGCAAGAAACTGAACGATCCCGAGTTGAT
>CACZPY010000166.1 GCA_902783135.1 uncultured bacterium | reverse complement strand
TGCGCGGAGATCGTCGACGGCGACGAGGCGCAGGTGATACTGAGCTGCACCCATACTCACTGCGGTCCGCACACCCGCACGCTGCCCGATTGCGACCGCCTCGAGACCGGCTATCTGGAAAAGCTGATCGATCTCACTGTCGGCGCGGTCAACGAAGTCGTCAGCGGCGAATGGTTCGACACCGACGTGTACTGGTACTCGCTCAACTGCGACGAAAACATCAATCGCCGCTACGTCGGCAACGACAACCGCTGTACCTTTTTGCCGCACCGCCCGTTTCTCGAACCATTGTGCAATGGCGTTCGCGACCGGGAGCTGGGGGTGATCTTCTTCCGCGACCGCGCCTCGGGAGAAGTCAGATACGTGATCGGCAACTACGCCGCGCATCCGCTTGCGGGGCACACGCCGGGAATTGGCGGTCACCGGATCTCGGCGGATTATCCCGGCGTCTTTCGCGACTACCTGAAAAGCGAACTCGGCTGCGAGAGCATGTTCCTTTCCGGAGCGGCGGGCGACATGGTCCCCAAGGGGCACGAAAACGGCTTCGCCGCGGCTGAGGAGGTCGGAATCGATCTTGCGCGCAAAGCCATCGTCGGGATCATTTCCGGGCAGCGTGCCCGGATGTCTCACCAAATGCAGAACGAGACGATCCAATTCGGGATGAAGCACGTTACGGCGACGGTGCGCAAGTGTTTGGAAAAAATGCCGCCCGACCACCTCGGCAAGACCGAGGTGGAACTGGAAATACAACTCCTTTCCATAGGCGATATCTGCTTGGTCGGCGTCCCCGGCGAACTTGTCGCCGAGCTTGGGCTCGAGATCAAATGGCACTCGCCGTTTCGCAAAACCTTCATACTGTATTGCTCGACCGGCTACTTCGCCTATTTGTGCCACGGCAACGCCCTGACGCAGGGGGGCTATGAGGCGGCGCAGCAGTATTTCGGCGCTCGCACCGGGCTCGCCATCGTCAATGCCGCGGTGGACGGATGCTATATGCTCTACGAACGCGCATTTCCCGAGCGTTCCAAGTGGCCAGAGAACAACTACCTGCCGCTCGTATCGATCAAAAATCTGGATTGATGCCATATGAGCCGACCGCTTCCGGCAAGTGTCACCCTGAGTGGTCGGTACTTTTTTTTATTCCTTCAGAATTTTTGTCACATTTGAAAAAACGGTAGGAGAGTTTTTTCCTGCCACCCTTTGATAAGTAATAATACAGCCGATTTTGAGTTCAGCCGATGGCTATTATTACCAATTAGACCGTGGGTGGCGGTTTGAAACACGGCGTGTTTCAAACTGCACCCGGCTCTTTTTCGCAAGACAAGGCAAACTTGCCAAGCTCAAAATCGGGTCGTATTTTGCCCATGGTTCGAATCCCGTACGACCGAGTTTTTAACCGCCACCCGGCTCGGCAAAGTTCTAAAAGGCATTATTGCTGATTATTAACGACTTGTGAATTTACACCAGTTTTTCGTGGGGGTGGGAGAAATTCTCAGAATTCAGACTGAAATCGGGGTAAAATCGGGGCAAAACTGTCTGATTTCGGAGTCTGAGTGTGTTTCAAGCACACTGCGACAGATTGCGTAAAACCTTTTGTGTCAGCGAGTTTTAGCGAAAGAAGAGTAAACTTACTCTGATTTAAAGAATCGGGTGGGTGCAAAAAAATGGCGGTGGGTTTTACTTTCGAACCCCCTGTGTCTGAAACCCGATTTTCGCCTCAAAAAACTCAGAATTTGGCGAGCGTAATCGAGTAAAAAACACTGCACTCGGCGGCATTCCCGGAATGCCGCGCCGCCTTACCAAATAATATATCCCCGTTCCGCCGATTGTCAACCCTCGCCGGATGCCCCCTCTTCAAGGACGAGGCGCGTCACGGTGTTGTTCTTACTTCACCACCGGTATCCGGCTCCAGCCGGTCGTGTAGTTCGGCGTCAGCATCTCCCGCCGCATCTGCCACGTTTTGCGGAGGCGTCAGCGCAGCAGCGACCAGTCGCCGCCGAGCCGCCGCAGCGTCTCGTAGCGGAACACGCCCTGCCAGATGGTGCAGTGTTCGACCGGGATGAAATACCGTTGGTCGATGCGCCCCCAGCGGGTGTGCCGCACCGATTCGTCCTGCGACCCCACCGGACGGACACGGTTCCTTATTACCAGCGTCCCGTCGGAGAGGAGTTTTATCCCGCTGTACCATAGCGCACGAGCGCGCTCGCGCCACATCGGATTTCCGGTCAGTTCGGCCAGTTTCACATACTCCGGGATCCAGTAGATCCCGTAGTGGTCGAGCGCGTTGTGCGCGGCCGAAACCGAGGTGCTGCCGTAGGTGTCGAAGTTCGTCTCGGCGATCAGCGACCCCTCCGGGAATTTCTCGGAGTAGTGATACTGCCACGTCGCGAGATAGTACGCCACGTCCTCAGCCGCTTCGAGGTATTTTTTATCCCCGGTGAGTTCGTAAGCCCACATCGCCCCGCGCAGCACCGGCGCGCCGGATTCCTTGTCGATGCAGTTGGAGTCGAGCGCCCCGGCGGTCGTGACTCCGGCGGAGGCGAATTCGCTCAAGTAGAAGTCGATGCCGCGGAGCGCGGAGTTGCGGTATTTAATGTCCCCGGTCATATCGTAAGCCTCTGCCACCGCCAGCATGATGAAAGCGCCGATGCTGCCGTGGAGCGAGTTGATCGAGCCGTCGATGAAGAAGCTCCGCGCGTACTCGCCCGTCGGCTGCTGGATTTTGACGAAGAAGTCGCATAATCCGAGACCGCGCTGAAGATATTCCGGACGGTCGATACCAGCCTGTTTGCAGAGTTGCGCCGCTCGCAGAAATCCGCACGCCCCGTTGCCGAGGTTGCAGGCGTCCAAATCGACCGGCACGGTGCCGTTGGGCACTGAATCGAGATTGTCCGGCGGCGCGTACAGTTTTACCAACATCAGCCCGTTGGGGAAGAACGCGTGTTTGCTCCAGCTGTCCAGCACCGCCAGCGCCTTGTCGCGCAAGTCGGTGTTGCCGGTCTTCAAATACTCCTCCAAAAGTATGCACGACACGGCAGCGTTTTGCCCGCACCAGCCGATCTCGAAGCATTGGTTGCGCGGCGCCTTGGTGAAACACCCCTGCTCCTCCAGCCAGTCGAAGTTGTACTGGAAACCGCTCAGGCCGTTGAGCCGATGCAAAAACATCTGCCGGAACCCCAGCATATCCAGCTCGGCCACCCTCTCCGGCGTGTAGTCCATCTTCACTTCGCGGTAATTGCTTTTCCAAACAAAGTCCAATAGATCACGCACCCGGCGGCGTTTCACGTCCCCCGCGGAAAGAATCATCAGCGTTCCCTCGAATACGCGCCGCGGCGTCATCGTCCCGTAAAAAGGCGGCATCCAACAGCGTTTGGAGAGCGTCTTCGGTTCCTCGACTTCCGGCCAGGAAAGTTCCTGCACCGTATTTTCCCCCTCCGTATATATCGCGCAGCTCATGCCGCCCGCCTCGTCGCCGAAGAGCGCCACCGCCCACTTATCAGTCTCGGCGTAAGTACAGGCCGGGATCGACACCCGGTGCCACGCAAAACGCCACGGTGTACCGTCACATTCGAAGCCGGAGTACTGCGCGCCGCTGCCCCAGCCGTTGCCGTTGTAATTGACCGCGGGGACGAGAAAGTAACGCGGTTTTCCGACATTATCGAGCCGCATGGTCATCTTATCAGTCGGCTCAATGCATTTGCGCGTCCAGTGCCAGAAGCCGCCGCCCAACTCGGTGAAAGTGTCGGTGCAGCCGACCGGGGCAACAACGGTCGTGACCACTTCGCCGCCGAGACGGAAAATCGCGGTGTCGCCGTTGTATTCGAATATCGCCGTTTCCTGTTTCATTTGACCAATCCTTTATATATCGACGTTCGGTTCGATTCAGCCCAGTTTCACGCAGAAGATGCCGCACACCAGCGCCGCGAAGGTGCAGATCTGCCGCCAATTCAGTTTTTCCCGGTAGCGCACGACGGTGAAAAGCGAATACGCGAGTATCAGGATACCCGCCCCCAGCGGAAAGACGATCCCTTCCCGATGCGCCCGCCCCAATACCTCCAGTGCCATGAACAGTACGCAGTAGGACGCCGCCGCGCACACTCCCCACAACGCTCCGAACGGCAGATAAAGCCGGAACGAACCGAACCCGCAACGCCGGATCAGGCTCCAAAAGAGGAAAAACACCACGTTCGCACCGAGCACCACCCCCGATGAAGCGAATTTCGACAACCCCTGCGCCGACTCAAGACGCGCCGCGGAGACGATGAATACCTGACTTGTCCCCATAAGGAAGAACGCCAGCACCGCGACCAGGATCCTTCGGGGCGGCAGCGACGAAGAACGGTCGGCGCTCCGAGTCACCGCCAAGTAGAATATCGCGCACACGATCAGGGCGATGCCGCAGCAGGAAAGCAAACTTGCCCGCTGTCCCCAAAAGAAAAGGCTCCACAGATAGGGAAACAGAAACGCCTGCTGCGGGATGGCGTATGCCAAAGCCCGCCCGCCGTGCTCGAGGTTCATCATGGATACCGCCTGCCCCGCTCCGTTGAAGAGCGAACCGACGAAAAAGCCCGCGACCGCAAGACGCGACTCGGAAGAAAATATCGCACGCATCCCCGCCCTGCCCGCAAGGAACAGAAGTATCGCAACCGCGACCAGCGACCCCGCAAAGTAGAATTGCGGCACCGGGCACTCGCGACGCCTCCCCTCGCTTACCACCACACCGATGGCGGTCCAAGCCATCCCCAGAAGCACGACGAGCATCCAGCCGCGGTTCATATCGGCAACACCTCGATCGGAATTTTTGCGATCCCCATGTTCGGTTGAAAGTTCGGTGCCCACAGGCGTGCGGCATCACGCGGCGGAACGGGATCTTGCGTTCGACCGGTGAAAAGGGGTTACCTGCTCAGGTCGTAGTACAGCGACTTGCCGGGGGGGGCTGAGGCTTCCGCCGTGACCTTAGCCCTGACAGAAGCGAATCTTGGCCGGCGGCCACCTGAAGATCGGTTTTCTTCATGCCCTTGTCGATTAAGAACTTCCATAGCTTGTTGTAGGACACACTCACGATCTTGCCCCTCCATGGTGGCCGATGGTTCCACGGCAATAAAACGATTACACCATAATATAGCACCCCTTCGCGGTGCGTCAAGCGTTTTTATTTGTGCATGTCGATGACGATGTCGGTCACTTTCGGCCTGATTTGGCGTTCTGAGTGTGTTTTAAGCACACTGTGGAAATTTGCATAAAAGGTATAAACACGCGGGAAGTTTACTCTGCTTGACACTGGGTTTCTGAGGCGGGCGCAGACTTACGCGAGGTTTACTCCAAACACGTGGAACTCGGTGTGCCGAGGCGGGATTTTACGGCGAGCCGCGGATGTGCCAAGGCGATGTAAAAAACGCCCGATCTTTCGACCGGGCGCGTGAGTGTTACTTTAATATTCGGAAGCCGTCCGGCAGAAATCCGATCTGCCGGAGCTCCGGGCGGAAGAGCCGCGGCGCCCCCGTCAGCGACGGTTCCCATGTGGCGAGCGCCGGATCCTGCTCGCGCATCACGAGGTCGCCATTCTGGATGTCGTCGAGCACCTGCGCCATGAGCCGCACGCCCATCGGGAACAGCTCCCTTCTCCACAGTGTGTGCGCGTCGTCCTCCGGGCGAACCAGGCACCAATCTTGAGCGGCGACCGGACCGCCGTCGACCGTGTCGTTGAGCCAGAAGACGGTGCCTCCGGCGACGCGGTCGCGCATTCTAATCGTCCAGTGCACGGCGTCGCGTCCGCGGTGCAGCGGCAGCAGCGACGGATGATAACCGATCGCGCCGAGGCGCAGCCGATTCCGCACCGCGCGGCTCACGAAGTCGTGGCTGTGCGCCGCGATCAACAGGTCGCAGCCTTCCGGCATAGTGTCGCTCCGCAGCGTCCCGCCGAAACGCAGCGGCACGCCGCGTATTGACGCCCGTCCCGCCAGCCGGTCATCGGCCGGAGCGTACACGGCGGCGATCTCCAATTCCTCGCGCTCGCGCAGCATATCGAAGACGGCGGCGCCGAAGCTCCGCTGCCCACACAGGATGATCCGCAGCTTATTCATTCCGCAGGCCCTCCTCGCCGACATACCTGAAGCCCTGCACCGCCCGGAAGTGCCCGCCGTAGCCCGCGCCGTTGATCGCGATCGCGTTCGGGTTGACCTCCAACTTACGCCGGTTGCTCTCGCGCATCGTCCGGATGCACTTGCTCCGGCATTCGCCGTAGAGCGCCGCGCTCACCTGTCGCCATTTGCGGTCGCACCGCAGCGCGGCGGCGAGCCCCGGGTGCGAGGTATGGAAGAGCGTCGTCGCCGGCCGACCGGTCAGGCGCGCGCCCTCCTCGCCGCGGAGTTGGATCTCGCAGACGGCATTCAAAAAGCGCATCCCGACGCCCGCGCCCTGCCACTCGGGCAGCACGACCAGGCGGCAGGCGCGCGCTTCGACGCCGCGGCCCTTGTTGCGGGAGCTGACGGCGAGGTGGCATACCGGCTCGCCGTCGACCGTTCCGACATAGCACTTGGCCGCGACCATCTGCGGCAGCTTCAGATAGTGATGCTTTTCAAACGCCGGCCAGTAACGCCAGTCGGTCTGGTAGATCTCCAACTCGAAGCGGGGGCGTTGAACCCCCTCCGTGCTGCTGAACTTGCCGGTCGCTGTATCGAAGATCCAGTCGGGCTGGACCCACTCCAATATATCCCGGTGGCAGGTGAGGATCAGACACTGGTGCCCGGCGGGCAGCCGCCGCCACGCCTTGGCGAAGGCGAGCGCGCCGAAGCGGGCGATCTGCCGGTCGAGCGCGCTGGTGAACTCGTCGATCACGATCTTGCGCGGCGGATCGGCGATCACCCGGGCGACGCCCGCGCGGAACTTCTCGCCCACCGAAAGTACAGAAAACGGCCGCAGCCAGGCGGGCACGTCGCCAAGGCCCACGGCGGCGAGCGCAGAAGTCACGGCGTTGAAGTCGCCGTCCGGGGCGATGGCGTCGACGATCGGCACGTCGTCCGGCCAGTTAGCGGAGAGATCCGCGATCGGCACGCCCGGCCAGAACTTGCGGCCGATGGAACTCTTGCCGCTGCCGCTCGGGCCGACGATGACGCCGATGCGCCACGCGGGATCATCGGCGGGGACCTCGGCGACGAGGTCGAAGTTGCACCCGGATTCGGCGTTGAAGAGCGATTTGACCCGCGCCGCCCGGTAGCTCGCGAAATCCGAGCAGCGGTTGTGGACTTCGATCCTGGTCATGTCGTGACGACCTTTATCTTGCGCCCGGGATACTTCGCCCGGAGCTCCTGATACTTCTCGATCTGGTCGGCTTCGCTGTCGCAGATCACGATCACGCCCCACTGCTGCCGGTAGCCGT
>CACZPY010000165.1 GCA_902783135.1 uncultured bacterium | reverse complement strand
TCCGGCGCGACGCTGACCAATGTCTGGACCGAGATCTTCGACACCGGCAAACTATCGGGCTTCACCGCCACGGGCGGCAGCACCTTCGTCAATTCCGGGGCGAAACTGCTTGACGGCACGGCGCTCGCCGGGAACTCGATCTACGTCTCGGGCGGTCACGCTTCCGCCGTCACGGTCCATAGCGGCGCGCGGATCCAGGTCTCCTCGGGCGGCATGGTCGCCGATCTCTCGCTTCAGGGCGGTTACGCCGAAGTCAACGCGGGCGGCAACCTCTCCGGCGCGACGATCGCCAGCGACGGCGCGCGCGCCGATCTGCGCGTCTACAACGGCCTCGCCGAGAACGTCGAACTCACGGGCGGCATCGTGGTCGTCCGCGGCGTCAATGCCTCGGGCTCCAACATCAGCGCCGCCGGCACCGGCAACACCGTCCACGCGCAGAACCTCGGGCGGATCGACGGCGTGAAGATCGAAAGCGGCGCGCAGCTGCTCGTCAACAGTCAGGGCGGCACGGTCGGCGGCTCGGTCTTCTCGGCGATACTCGACAACGCCATTGCCAACATCCACCATCAGGGTTACGTTTCCGGCTTCACCGCCGCGGGCGGCAGCATCAACGTCGATTCGGGCGCGAAGCTGGAAGACGGGACCGTCGCTGACGACGCCATCGTCAACATCCGCAGCAACGCGGTCATTTCCAAAACGACCTTCACGGGCGGCACGTTGAACCTTTCCGCGGGCGCGACCGGCAGCGACGTGACCGTCGACGAAGGCGGTGCCGCGACCGTCGCCGGTACGCTGAACGTGGCGACCTCCGCGTGGAACGTCACCGTCAACAACGGCGGTGTCGTGAACCTCGAAACCAACGAGACCCTCGTCAACGCCAAGACCGCTACCGGCGCGCGCATCAACTTCGTCGAGAACAAGAGCGCCGCCGCCTTCGCGGGCGACAGGACCGACATCGCCGAGGGTACGCTGTACTTCAACGGCTCCGCGGTCAAGGGTCACGCGACAAATGGTGTGATCGAGGGCTTCAACGCCGACGGCGCAGGACTCGGCTACAAGCTCTCCATCGGCTCCGGCATCGTCCTCAAGGACGCGGTCGGCAATAACGCGGCGGTGCGCGTCTCGGCCTTCGACGGCGCAGTCGTGAGCGGCATGACGCTGCGGGGCGGCGCGATCATCTGCGTCAACAACGCAAATGTGCGCATTCTGGATACGACGCTCACCGGCGAGGCGGCGACCTGCAATCTTAACCTCTCCGCCGGAGCTTATGCGAGCAGCACGGTGGTGCGGTCGGGCGGCAAGATCCAGTTCCAGCACACCGACGCCAAGGCGGAGAACACGACGATCATGGCCGGAGGGTCGATGGTCATGACCGCCGCCGCCGACACCGGCGATCTCGTGACGCTCGACTTCACCGGCACGACCGGCAATCAGCGGGTCTACATCACCAACCTCGGCAACGTCAAGGCGGAGACCGAGATCGCGCTCAAGGGCGTGACGGCGGGCAACACCTACACCATCGCCAACACCGGCGCGGCCGACAAGTATGTCAGCTGCGACAAGCACGGGCTCTACAACGACAAGGTCAAGGCGGGCGAAACGTTCACCAACGCCTTCACCGGCATGACCTACGCCTTCAACACCGCCGGTACGGCGATCAACGTCTCGGGCGGCTTCGTTCCGGCGGCGCAGACCGCGGCGGCGAAGCTCGCCGACGGCGCGACGACGCTCAACGGCAGCGACCTCGCGGCGAAGTGGACGGCGAACACCACCTACAGCTCCAACGTCTTCCTCGCCGACGGCATGACGGCCGGGAATGCGTGGCTCGCCATCGACGGCTTCGCGAATACCAACGCCAATGTCTACGGCGCGGCGAAGGATCAGAACTTCACGGGCGAAGTCAACATCAAGGCGGCCGCAGGCACGATCAAGAACCTCGCCGCGGGCGCGGGTCTCGGCGGCAAGGTCGCGGGCGTGAAGCTCACGGTCGAGGACGGCATGAACGTGACGGGCGCGGTCTACGCGGGCGGCATGGGCGACGTAACGGGCAAGACCGAAACGCTGGTCGAGGGCGGCGCGTTCAACGGCAACGTCTGCGCGGGCGCGCTCTGCAACTACGTTGCGAACACCACCGCGACGACGGCGGGCG
>CACZPY010000164.1 GCA_902783135.1 uncultured bacterium | reverse complement strand
TTCGCGTCCGGCTCCGGGCAAGGTGCTCCATCAGGGCAGCGGAGTCCTGCAGATGGGAGTTTACCCGCGCGGCATTTCCCCGGCGCTGGAACGTCTCGCCGCCGCCTTTGCCGCGGTGAACGTCAAATGCGAGATGATGGAGGATATCGTCTTCACCCGCTGGAACAAACTGTTGTGGAATCTGCCCTACAATCCGGTTTCGGTGTTGGCGGGCGGTGCGGATACTTCCCGGATGAGCCGCCGCGACGAACTGGAAAAGCTGTGCGCCGACCTGATGAGCGAAGTCATCCGCGTCGCCAACGCCGCCGGCGTGGCGCTGGCGGAACCGCTGGCGGAAAAACAGCGGGAGTTCACCCGGAACTTTCCTCCCTACAAGACCAGTATGCTTCAGGATTTCGAAGCGGGGAGGGCGCTGGAGGTCGAGGCGATCCTCGGCAATACGCTGCGTGTCGCCCGCCGCTGCGGGGTCGAGGTCCCGCGTATCGAATGCTGTTATGCTCTGCTGAAATCGGTGGACGAACTCAACCGGAAACGACAAAACTCTTGCGCTCGCGGTTGATTTCCCGTTCTTTGCTGTGCGGTTATTTCCGCCCCTCGCGGGCGGCGGTTGACATAATGGATGGCGGGGATCATGACAACAGGGAGGCGAAACGATGCGGAACGGCAAACCGGCACCTGATTTCGTGCGGATGCGCAGAAGTGTATTGGCTCTTTTGTATTGCTATGCCCAACAGGGATGTCGACTGTTGGAGGGATGCCGCTCCGGCGGCGGCAGCGCCGAATCTCCCGAGTGGTGGCGCGGCAAGAGTTGCTACCGGGAGCGTTATTCGCAGAAATTCGATGCGGTCATAAGCAAATTGTCCGCCTTCCGGCAGGATGGTTTCATCTGCACCGCGCCTTTCCCGTGGCGGGTGCGTTCGGGAGTCGTCGAACGTTTGTCGGCATGGCTCCGGTCGTTTTCCCAGCCGCAGGACAAGGTCGATGTGCCGCGGCGCTTCCCCGGATATATGTGCTTTCTCTTCAAGCAGCTGTCGGAAAATTACACCGGGAATCGCGAACTTCCGGATGCCGACCAGCTGATGCTGCGTTTATGGGAGGCAGCGAATTTCATCGACGGCAAATTGCGTCTTACCGAACTCACCAATGTTTCGGACATCGAAGTGTACGGACGTTTCTGGAAAGCCCCGACCAGCCGCAATTCGGGCGACACGGCAGTGATCACCGTCAATGAATTCATGCTGGCGCAATACGGCGAGTTCGAAGATCAGCTGTTGGCCGATCCCTGGTTCAGAAACAAATGAACTTATGCCGGATACCGCACGTGCGAAACTGATTCAATGCTGATCGAATGTTCATCTGATCCGGAGCCGGTTTTTGCACCGGTCTTCGGCGTACTTGCAAATGGCGCATTGCTGTTGGAAACGAACGGATGTATTATCCGTCATTCGGCATCGGATCTTCGGGATCATGGGGTGCGGATGGTCGACGCGAGAAAGTCGGCGTTTTGGGAACCCCGCGGCGAGGATTGGGCGTTCCCGGAGTGGTTCGAACCGTATTTCGGCGAGAATCTGGCAAACGGCGCGGCATGGGAAACGCTGATCGTCAGATACTACCGGGATCTTCTGCTGCGGGAATTTCCGCGTGACGGGTTGGCGATGCCGAAATATTACGGGAAGGGGCTGATACGGTGTCCGAGATGCGGCAGAAGCTTTGAGCCGCTTTCGTTTTTGGGCGTCGTGCGTTGCAACGGATTCCGATGCCGATGGGAAATGAACAATCCGTTCTACGATCCGGAACGGCTCCGGGAGTCGTGCGAATGGGGGCGTATCGCACATGAACTGCCCGGTCCTGCCGGTTACTACCACGCCCCCAACGGGCGGTATTATCCGTCGCCTCCGAATGTCTGGGATCTGGCGCGGGAACAAATCGTCATGCATTGGGATGACTTCCGCTGCCGTTGCCGCAAGAGCAAATCCCGCAAGCGTTTGTGATCGCTATATCTCGATGCGGTCTCCCCACAGCGGAACCGTGCATCGGCGGCCGTTGCGCCGACTGCGCGCCATTTCCCAGAAACCGATCTCATAGCTCCAGCGAAATCGGTCGAAGCGGTGTCCCATTTCCA
>CACZPY010000163.1 GCA_902783135.1 uncultured bacterium | reverse complement strand
CGCGATCGCGACGATCATGCGCGACACCTTCAAGGTGATCGCGGAGCGCGACCGGCGTATCGGCGGCAACGTATCGCCGTTTTCCGCCTTGTCGGTGGCGTTGGCGTCGACCATCGGCACCGGCAACGTCGTCGGGGTGGCGACCGCGGTGTGTCTGGGCGGTCCCGGTGCGGTCTTCTGGTGCACGATCACCGGCATTTTCGGCATGGCGACCAAGTACGCGGAGTCGCTGCTCGCGGTCAAATACCGCGTCAGAGACGAAAACGGAGTTGTCCACGGCGGGCCGATGTACACGATGCTCAACGGACTCGGACCGCGCTGGCGCTGGATGGCGTACGGCTTTGCCGCCATCGCCGCCGTCGCGGTGCTCGGCATCGGCAATTTGGTGCAGTCCAACGCGATCGCGACGATCATGCGCGACACCTTCAAGGTGCCGGATCTCGTTTCCGGCATCCTGATCGCGTTGATGGTGGCGCTGGTGGTCGTCGGCGGACTGCAGAGCATCGCCAAGGTCTGCACATTGCTCGTGCCGCTGATGTCGTTCGTGTATATCACGGGGTGCCTCACGCTCCTGGTGATCAATTACGCGGTGCTCGGCGAAGCGCTCCGGACGATCGTCAGGTGCGCCTTTTCGGCGAAGGCGGCCGCGGGCGGGATGTTCGGTTACGGTTTCATGCTCGCCGCCCGTTACGGCATCGCCCGCGGGCTGTTCTCCAACGAAGCGGGCATGGGCTCCGAGCCGATCGTCGCGGCGACCGCGCGGACCCGCAACGCCGTGCGGCAGGGGCTGGTCTCCTACGCCGGGACTTTCTGCACGATCATCATCTGCTCGCTCACCGGGCTGGTCGTGGTCTCGAGCGTGATCGCTTCGCAGGGCGCCATCGACATCGCCGACCGCGGCAACATCATCACGCAGGCGTGTTTCGAGCAGATCCCCTACTGCGGCAAATATGTGCTCGCCTTCGCGATCTTCGCTTTCGCCTCGACCACGCTCTTCGGCTGGTTCTACTACGGGGAACAGTGCATCCACTTTTTGTGCGCGAAGCGCTGGCTGCTGTTGTCGTACAAAGGAGTCTATGTGCTCTTTTCTCTGCTGGGCGCGCTCGGGTCACTTTCGGTGGTGTGGGATTTCTCGAACTTCGCCAACGGTCTGATGGTGATCCCGAATGTGATCTCGGTATTGTTGCTGCATAAGGTGGTGGAGGAAGACACGCGCCGCTTCCTGTGGTCCGACCGCCTCTCGCGAAGCGACCCCGGCTGCATGCAGTGACCCCGCCCGGCGGGGAAAAGAAGTTGCCGCGTCGGAGAAGGCGTCTGGCGGAGACCATTTGCTCGCTGGGGAGGCGGACGCGGCTGCCGACACTGCACCCACTGCCACAGACACCATCAACAACATATCACCATCCGACGAAATTTCAAGCCCCGCCGATGAAAGATCGAGCGGCGGCGGCAAAGGCAGCGTCGGAAGGGAGGGCGGCCCAGGCCTCGCAACCGGGAGCGGCGACGCTCAAGGGGCATCCGGCCTTCATAACCGTTTTTGCGAAGCCATGTGGATGCGCGACGCAAGTATCCGCGCCGCATGGCAACGCAAAAAAAATGGTGGACCATGCAGAAATTTCTGCGAAAATCTCTGTTGAGCTCAAAACTTTCGCAGTTATTGCAGAATGGTACCTTGCGGCAATTCAACGGAACACCTTCAGCGGAGAACGGGTTTGAGGTCAACCCGCAAGTCGCCGTTTTGTCAAAAAGCGATCCGCCCGCCTCAAATCAACCATGCAGAACATTCGAACTGCCGACCAACGGCACTATCTGATAAATTATGGGGCTTAAAAGTTCTAAACGTGAAAAAGCGGGCGATACGCTGATGTACACGAAATGTTGATCGACATTCTGCCTGTCAAATACACTGCCCGCCTTGGAACAGCGCCTGTTCCATGTCATCTTCTATGCGGTATCCGATGGCGCGGTACCCGGCGAGACGGCGTTTGAACATCCGCATCGTCATCGGGATTTGCGTATCTGCGTAATCATAGATGATGACTTCGGTTTTTCGGTCGTAGAGACGATGAAGACGCCCGGCATATTGTGCAAGAGTTCCCCGCCACGAGATGGGCATGGCAAGAAACAATGTGTCCAAGCGTGGATCGTCGAAGCCTTCGCCGAGAAATTTCCCGGTCGCGAGCAACAGCCGGGGAGTGCCCTCCGGAACCGATTCGAATGCCTGTCGGATAGCGGTCAGTTCTTTCCGGTGCATCCCGCCGCGCATAACAAACAGCGGTTTCACATCGGCAAAGGCGTTCTCCAGCCAAAGCAAATGTTCCTTCCGTTCCGTGATCACCACCGGATCGCGTCCATGAGCCAAAGCCTCGCGAACATCTTTCACGATCATCAGGTTTCTTGTGTCATCGTGAATAAGCATATCGTAAATGTCGTGGATCGTGATTTTTTCCTGATGTTCCGGCGGCAGTGTCAGTTTCGTATCCCGGACAACGACCCGATGGGCGAACGGTCTCTCTCGCGCCTGCTGTTTATCGTTGACCCGATAGCGAACCGGTCCGCACTGCATGAAAATGATGGGATGATGACCATCTTTTCTCGTCAGCGTCGCGGAAAGTCCCAATACATATTGGCATTTGCACTGACGAATCACCGATTCGAATGAAAAGGCGCTCAGATGGTGGCACTCATCCACGATCACCATGCCGTAGTTGGCGACGATGTCATCGACAACGCCTTTCCGCGCCAAACTCTGAATTGATGCGACATCCACGATCCCGGTGATTTTTCTCTTCCCGGAACCGATCACGCCGATCTGCGAGGCAGGGATCCCCAGAAAATTTTCCAACCGCGCCTTCCACTGATCCAGCAGCTGGACCCGGTGCACAAGGATGAGCGTGTTCGTTGCGCGTTTGGCGAGCAGATATATCGCCACCACGGTCTTTCCGAACGCGGTCGAGGCGGACAGTACGCCAAGATCGCTTT
>CACZPY010000162.1 GCA_902783135.1 uncultured bacterium | reverse complement strand
GTCACGTTGTAGGTCGGGATCGGGAAGGTGAAGATCCGGCCGTCGCGGTCGCCTTCGGACATGACTTCGAGGAACGCGCGGTTGATCAAATTCATCTCCTCCTGGAACTCGCCGTAGGTCTCGTCCTGCAGTTCGCCGCCGATGATCACGGGCGTGTCGCGCAGATCCTCGGGCACGACCCAGTCGAAGGTCAGATTGGTGAACGGAGTCTGCCCCCAGCGGCTCGCGATGTTAAGCCCGAAGACGAACTGCTGCATCGCCTGCTTGATCTGCTTGTACTCCAACTTGTCGCGGCGCACGAACGGCGCAAGCAGAGTATCGAACGAACTGAACGCCTGCGCGCCCGCCCACTCGGTCTGCAAGGTGCAGAGGAAGTTCACGATCTGCCCGAGCGCGGTGTCGAAGTGCTTCGCCGGAGCCGCCGACGCCCGGCCGCTGCGCCCCTCGAAGCCGCGCAGCAGGAGGTCGCGGAGGCTCCATCCCGCGCAGTAGCCGACGATACCGCACGACAGGTCGTGCAGATGGAAGTCGCCGTTGCGGTGAGCGTCGGAGATCTCGGCGGGATAGATGTTCGCAAGCGTGTAGTTCGCGATCACGGCGCCGGAGACGTGGCTCAAAAGACTCGCATAGGAGAAGCCGACGTTGGAGTTCTCGTTCACGCGCCAGTCCTCCTGACCGAGGTAGCCGGCGACGAGGTCCTGGATATCCATCATCAGCTTGCGCGCTTCGCGCATCTTCTCGTGGGTCGCGCGGTAGAGGATGTACAGCTTCGCCGCCTGCGACAGCCCGCGCTTCACCAGCGCGTGCTCGACGAGGTCCTGGATCATCTCCACGTCGGGGATGAGTTCGCCCGTGGCGCACCCCTTGTTGGTCAGTTCATCGACCACGTCCTGCGTCACCCGGCGGGCGATCTTGTCGTTCGCGGTGCCCGCGGCCTTCAGCGCCTTGCCGACGGCGATGACGATGCGCTCGGCGTCGAAATCCACTATCCGCCCGTCGCGCTTTTTCATTTTGGGGATCGATGACTTGATTTCCATCACACCTGTTTCCTCTGCTTTGTTTTTTTATATTGCCGTTTCCGTTCCAAAACTATCGCGCCCGCGCCGCGCGCGGACGAATACAACCTGTCACAACACGATGCCGGGAGGGGCTGACACCATACCAGCACGCAACGGAACCACAACCATACGGCGGAGCCCCCGCATCATGCCGTGCGTTCCGGCGGAAAACCGACCGGAAACACGAAAAATCCCGTCGCCCCATCCGGGCGCATTCCACCCGGTACGCCACCTACGATACTACATCATATTGTATATTACAAGCCCCAAAAACACAATATATAGTGTTTTTTTGAAAAATTTTTTTCGCCGAGCCGACACCAGCGAACGGCATTCGGCAGACGCCGATATGCTCATGGGGCGGGGATGATGAAATCGTCGAGGTGCAGGCGGTAGCCGCGGATCTGTCCCTTGTCGACGGCGTCGTCGACGATGTAGTTGACGATATAGATGCTGCCGTCGGCGAGCTGCACCCAGCCGGAGTAGCCGAGATCGGCGACGGCGGAGCGGTCGTAGTCGACGGGGATGATGCGGGTCCACGCGTCGCTGCGGCGGACGGCGAGAGCGGATCCGACGTCGGAGAGGGCGGCGAAGAAGTTCTGGGTCCAAGAACCGAGCCAGCCCTTGCCGCCCTGCATGAAGCGGTAGGTGATGAAGATCCGGCCGTCGTTGAGCAGTCCGGCGACGGGACGGTGGCAGCCGGGAAGCGGGAAGTCCACGAGGGCGGACCACGATTCGCCGTTGTCATACGAGACGGTCTTGATGCAGTCGTGCCCGACGCCGCTGTTTTCGCGGATGAAGGCGGCGATCTTTCCGCCGCCGAGCGGCAGCATGGAAACTTCGCAGAGCTGATAGCGGTTGTCGAACGCCATCAATACTTCGTCGCTCCACGAGCGCCCGCCGTCGTCGGAATAGCGGCAGAACAGCGTCAGATGACCTTTGACGGCGTACTGCGCCGCGATGAGCCAGCGTCCGTTGTCGAGTTCGCGGAGTTTGTCCGGGACGATCCCGCGGAGCGGAGTCGCCACCGCGCTGCTCCACGTGGCGCCTTCGTCGGAGGAAAAGTACATCACGTTGACCGCCTTGGCGTCGTCCTTCTCGCCCGAGGCGGGCACGCGGTCGACGATCACGGCGAGACGTCCGTCGCGCAGCGTGCTGATGCGGGCGCAGTTGTAAAAGTAGGCGAGGTTTTCGGTACCTTCGGTCAGCGGCCGCTTTGGGGTCCACGTCCGGCCGTTGTCGACGGAGTCCGAAAGCATGATGCGGGTGTAACTGCGGTCGTTGTGGTGGCGGCACTCGCTGAAGACGCAGACCAATTTCCCGGAGCGGGTCAGCGTCACGTCGGGCCACGCCTCGTAGATGGCGGGATCGTTGCTGATGCGGAATTTTTCGATGTTCATGATGACGGTCCCCCCTTATGATCGATCACGGATCTTGCGGCGATAAAATACACCGGGGAGCCGCCGAAATCAAGTTGGCAGTCAGTGACGCGCTGTCGCGCCCGCGACCGCCCGACCACGAACGACCGCCCCGAACGGACCCGCCTTCGCCAAGGCTTCGGCGTGGCAAGCATGAACGGACTTGAACGGACATGAACGGACTTGGGTGGCTGGAGCCCGCGCACAAACGTGGTGGATAAAATTCTGCAAACGCCCGTTAGCGGCATCGCTTATTCAACTGCAAACGTTGGTCTTATTCACACCCGCTCGTGGCGAGCGGGTCACCCGCGAGCGCGCAGGGGGCGAGCGAGGTTGGCTTTTTGCCGGTCAAAAAGCCAACCGAGTGCACCCGAGCATTGCGGCCGCGAGTTCAGCGGTCGCCGCAACTCTGCGGTGACCGCTGAACGCAGGCCGTGCGAATTTAAAGGACCGGCTGCAAACCAACTTGATTTCCTTGCGGAAGCGGCAAAAGGGGTGCGGGGAAAAGCGAAGGGCTTTCCCCCGAAGGCGCGCATCGCGCGCCCGGGGTGCGGGGCGGGGCTTGGCGACGCCAAGCCGAAAAGCCCCGCATCAAAGCCGCGTACGGCGAGTACTGCGCCCGGAGATTTCATTTACAAACGCCTTTTTTTGCCCGGATTTTGAATGGATGCCGGGTTTT
>CACZPY010000161.1 GCA_902783135.1 uncultured bacterium | reverse complement strand
TACGAGATACGCCGCATCGTTTCGACGACCTCCGGTCCGGTAGAGTCGGGGATCATCCGCTTGCCGGTGGAGCGGGGATTGCCGCGGCGGTCGAGTATCGGGTTGGCACCGACCATCTTTTTCAGGCGCAGCGCGGTCAGATCGAGGTAGTCCATCACCCGGATGCCGTTCCCGGCGGCGGCGCAGTTGTCCAGATCGGCGTAACGGGTGCCGACGACGATGGGCGAACACTCCTCCGCGGGCAGATGGCTGCTGAGCATGAAGAGCACATGGTCGAAGCCGATGGGATAGTAGCGGCGGCACTCCGCGTAGTCTTCGGATTCGGTCCACAATCTTATCGGCAGTCCGTCGTCGGGCGGAGCGACGATCCGCAGTTCGATGCTGCCGGAGGTCGTGAAAGCTTCGCCGTTGCGCCGCCCCGCAACGGTGTAGCGAAGCGGATAGGCGCCGCGCCGCAGCCGGGTCTCGACCGGAAGCACGAACGGTTTTTCCGCCTCGATGGAACGCGTTTCGAACGGGATCCCCGCGAAGGAACCGGATATTTTAAGCTCTTCCCAGCGGTCGCCGGGAACACCGGAACGGAACTCCAGTGCGACCGGGGAATTTTCACCCTGCCGGAGCACGCGCGCCCCCGCCGCCGCCAGCGCATATTGCGGCGTCGGCAGATATTCGATCGCGGCGCGGACGGTCGTGCCGGTGAAGCCGCTGTTGGTCAACGTGCCCGAGCCGATCGTGGCGAAACGTCCGGGCTCCGGGACCCCCCGGATGGTCGCGGTCGCCGCGACTTTGCCGTCGACGAGCAGCCGGCAGCAGCTGAGCGCATCATAGTCCAGCTCGATCGTCGCTTCCTTGCCCGGCGGCAGCGAAATGGTCTCGCCGTGGAAGGTCGCCAGGTCGTTGCCGCAGCCGAAGCGGGCGACGGGGATGAAGCGGTTGCCGCCGAGGTCGAGCAGCGCGAGCTGGATGCCGCCCGAGGCGTTCAACTTTCCATTCTTGCTGAAGGCGTGCCGCCACCGGAAATAGCCGATGGTGTCGAAGAGCACCATGTTGTAGTTGGTCCGGTGCAGGGCCCTGCCGGGCGCGGCGGGGATGACGGTGACCGCGATCCGGAACGCCCCGTCCGGCGCCTTCACCACTCCCGGATTTGTCTGATAACCGGAGTTGTTGCGGCGGTTTTTACCGACGGGGATCAGCCCCTGCGGCGTGATCTTCGCCCATTTGCGGGGGGCTCCCGGCGGGAGTTCGTTTCTCGCGCGGGTAAAATCCCAGACGATGCTTTCGGCGTCGGCGGTCAATATCGCCGCCGCGCCCATTATCATGGAGGCGATCCGCGGTATGCGATGCATGATGTTCATTCGTTCCCCCCATATTTCTGCGGAGCGTTTTCCCGTTAGATTGCTGCCGGGATCATACGATACCGCACATGACAAGGTTTTTCAAGCTCCGCCGGGGCGAAGTTCCGCCGCCGGGCGATCATCGGAAATGGCGAAGTCTTCGACCAGTTTGTCCTCTTCCATCCGGCGGATGCAGTACAGGTTTTCCCCGATGTCCCCGGTGGTGGTGACCGCGGAAGCGGTGCATCCCGCCTGACATCGCGCGGCGCGGGGGCAGGTTTTGCAGCGGCCGGCGAGGATCTCGCCCTTGTTGCGGAATGTCCGCATCAGCCGGCTGTTCTCCCAAACCTCCCGAAGCGTTTGCCGCAACAGATTCCCGGCGATGAAGCCGTCGCCCAGCGACAGACAGGGCAGCACGTCGCCGTTGCTTCTGATTCCGATCACCCGGCGGCCGGCGGGACACCCCTCCCAGAGGTCGAACTCCGGCACCCAGCGTTCATAGGGGAAGTAGCCGAAGTCGTCGGTAAGCTGCAGCGGCAGACGCTTGGCGAACTCCTTTTTGACCTTGATCGCACGGTCGACGAAAAATTCGAAATCCCGGGCGGTGAGTTTCATTTCCTCGTCGAAACGGCTGCCGGTGGAGTTCGCCATCTGGATCTGCCAGATGATCCCCCGGTCGGCGAAAAGTTCGACGAAGCGGTCGAAATCGTACAGGTTCTGCCGCGAAAAGGTGGTGATCGCGGCGGCGGGGATGCCGCTGTCGCGGATGCGCCACAGGTTTTTCAGGCAGAACTCGAATTTATCCACCCCGCGGGTCGCCATGTAGGTCTCGCGGGTGGCGCCGTCGATGCTTATTCCGATGACCTCGGGGGCGAGTTCGCGGAACTTCCGGAGCACCGCGTCGTTCATCGCCAGCGAATTGGTGATGATCTGCAACACGATGCCGCAGTCGTTGACGTGTTTTCCGATCTCGAACCATTGCGGGTGGAGCAGCGGTTCGCCGCCGAGCATGGTCAGCCGTTCGCAGCCGAGTTCTTTCAGGTCCTCGATGACTTCGAACAGTTCCGGCACGCTCATTTCGTATTGGCGCGGCCGTCCCGAATTGGAGGCGCAGTGCGGACAACGCAGATTGCAGCGGTTGGTTATTTCCAGCACCGCGGAGGCAGGACGATATTCGAAGGGCGTTGTCATTCTTGTTCGTCGGGATATATCGGAGCGGTCGGTCCCACCCCGTAGAGCGATACGACTATCGGAGCCGCGTATTTCATGATCGGCGGGGCGCCGTATTTCATGATCACCGGGGCGCCGTATTTCATGATCGGGGCGGCGTATTTCATGATCACCGGAGCCGCGTATTTTGCGATCGGCGGATCGACGATGACGACCTCGGGATCGTCCTTTTTCTTATCCTTTTTTTCGTTTTCGTACGGATAGGTGGCGCGATCGCAAGCCGACAGCATGGCGCAGACGCCGAGCGCCGCGCTCAGCGCCGCGTAACGTTTCAAAAGCGGACGGGCCCCGGGTGAGTTGTCCGGATGGGAGGCGTGCTTACGGTGTATCCGGAGGAATTCCTCCCGGTCGCCGGCAAAGAGACAGCACAGTCCGTACCGCAACTGGTCGGCGATCGGTACGTCGCCGGTGTCGAAAGCCCGCCGGTACAGCGCGGCCGCCTCTGCGAATCTTTTGGCGCCAAAGGCGCGGTTCGCTTCGGTCAGAATCGGATTTTCAGCGTGAAACATGATCCCCCGTTCATGTGTATGCCCGCCGGCAAATACGGCTCATAATATAGCACATGCTTGGCGGTTTACAAGGGGCGGAAGCTTTACCGGGCGGCAGGGGAGGAACCGGCATGGCGAAGCGGCGGGCGGTTTTTGCGTGTCTTCACCGGCTGCGGCGGCGCGCCCCAGTCGTTTATTTCGGCTTGCCGCTCCAGCATCGCTTCGAGCGACTCCTCGAGGTTGTTGAAGAAATCCATCCCGGTGGTCGCCTCCACCTCGTCCACGGTGACGGCGAAAGCGCGGACGGGACGGCGCGATGCCCGGTTCGGCACCAGAAATCCGATCATCTTGAACGGCGGGGTCATATCCAGAAGCACCTTGTAAAAGGCGTCCGGCACGGTGATCTCCGTGTCGCCCATCGTCCGGACCGCGCCGACGAGCACGGGCCCCGTGATCACATACAGGCGCTGTTCCCGCTTCGCCCAGTAGCGCACCAAAGTTTCGAGCCTTTTCCATATCCCGCGGTTGCATCCGGGCAGCTGGGGCGAAATATTGCTCATGAAAAAGGAGTGCTCCATCGTCTGCTGCGAGTACGACATGTCGGCGGCGGGGGCGAGGTGTCCGCGGTCGAAACCGGTGCGGTCGTACTCCCGCGGATGCACCGGACGGAACTTCACCAGCGGGTCGGCGCGGAACTTGCCGGAGCGTTTGATCTGCCTGCCCTTGAGCTGCTCGGCGGTGAGATGGTAGCATACCCACAGCGCCTGCCGGTGGCGGTTGCTGTATCCGACCGCGAAGCCGCCGCGGTCGATGACGACGTCCGGAACGCAGGGAACTCCCATCCGCAGGTTTTCGGAGAGCGCGGCGGGGGATCTGAGGCGCAACTGCGTTTCCGCTTCCCCGCCGGCGATGCAGACGGCGAGGAGGCATGTCAGCAGACTGGTGATGCAGAACTTCACGACCCGCTCCGTTGAAAAATCATTTGTCCCGCCGCGCGGCGATGACATACTTGCGAATAATAATCTAACACTTTCCGCGGCTTTTTAAAGCCCGGGATGGGATTTTTTTGCTTCGGGACGCCGCGGTTCGATTTGCATAATGCCGGGACGGTGCTATATTTTGGGATCAAGTGATATGGTGTCGGGTTTGACGGCGGATACATTGATATTCAGAGGAACGCGATGGAACAAAAGTATCGGCGGATGCCTCCGGTGATGATACTCTGCGGCGGCAAGGGGACCCGTCTCCGCGACGTGACCGAGATGCTGCCCAAACCGATGGTCCCGATCGGCGAGCAGCCGATCGTCTGGCACATCATGAAGTGCTACGCCGCTTTCGGAGTGCGGCGCTTCATTCTCTGCCTCGGCTACAAGCGCGAGGCGTTCGTGGACTATTTCATGAACTACCATCTGCGCACCTCCGATGCGACGATAACGCTCGGTCACGAGCCGTCGATACGCTTTCACGGCGACATCAGCGAGGCGGATTGGCAGGTGACGCTCGCCGGGACCGGCGTGGACACCATGACCGGCGGGCGGGTGTACCGCGCCTCGAAGTACCTCGCGCCGGAGGATGAGGATTTCTTCCTCACCTACGGCGACGGCGTCGCCGATGTGGATATCGCCGCGTTGTACCGACATCATCTGAAAGGCGGCAAGGCGCTGACGATCTGCGCGGTGCATCCCGAGGCGCGTTTCGGCGAGATGCGCTTGGACGGCGACCGCGTGTGCGGTTTCGACGAAAAGCCCGCGCAGGGCGGGGGGTACGTCAACGGCGGCTTCATGGTCGTCAACCGCCGTTTCCTCTCCGATTTTCTGACCGGCGACGACATGGTGTTTTTCGAGCGCGAACCGATGGCGAAGTGCGTCGCCGCGGGCGAGGCGCAGGTCTACCGCCACAACGGTTTCTGGCAGTGCATGGACAACCAGCGCGAACATCAGCTTTTGAACTCGCTCTGGAACTCCGGCGCGGCGCCGTGGACCAAATACTGGAAGTAAACGATGTTCAACGACGTCTACCGCGGCAGACGGGTGCTCGTCACCGGACACACCGGCTTCAAGGGCTCGTGGCTCTGCTTCTGGCTCGCGGAACTGGGCGCGGATATCTGCGGCGTCTCGCTGCCGCCGGAAGGCGAAGTCAACCATTTCGACTTGCTGCATACCGCCATGCGTTCGGAGTTTTGCGACATCCGCGATCTCGACCGGATGACGCGGATCTTCGACGACTTCAAGCCGGAGGCGGTCTTCCACCTCGCCGCCCAGTCGCTGGTGCGCCGTTCCTACCGCGATCCCGTCGGGACCTTCGCGAGCAATGTGCTGGGTACGGCGAACGTGCTCGAAGCGGTGCGGCGCTGCGGTTCGGTGCGGGCGGCGGTCACGATCAGCTCCGACAAGTGCTACGAGAACCGCGAGCAGGAACGCGGCTACCGCGAGGACGATCCGATGGGCGGCTACGACCCCTACAGCGCGAGCAAGGGCTGCGCCGAGATCGTGACCGCGAGTTTCCGGCGCAGTTTCTTCGAGTCCGGAGATCCCGGAACGAATCCCCCGACGCTGATCGCCTCCGGGCGCGCCGGGAACGTATTAGGCGGCGGCGACTGGGCGGAAGACCGGCTGATCCCCGACCTGATGCGCGCCGCCTCCCGCGGCGAAACGGCGGTGGTCCGCAATCCCGGCTCGGTGCGTCCGTGGCAGCACGTTCTGGAACCGCTGTCGGGTTATCTGGCGCTCGGCGCCGGACTGCTGGCGGGAGAAACGCGTTTTTCCGGCGGCTGGAACTTCGGTCCCGCGGACGACCGCACCGTTACGGTGGGCGAAGCGGCGGCGGCTCTGGCGCGGGAGTGGGTAAAAATAAGATTCACGGCGGCGCCCGTCGCCGGAGCCCCGCACGAGGCGCGGCTGCTGCGTCTCGACTGCTCCAAGGCGGAACGCGAACTCGCCTGGCGCGGTGTGTGGTCGCAGGAGGTGTGTTTCCGCCGCACCGCCGCGTGGTATCGCGATTTTTATGAACACGGGAAGGTCTCCACGGCGGAGGACTATCGCGCATATATCGCCGACGCGCGGAAGCAGGGATTGGCATGGACAAGATAAAAGAACTGCACGACGAGATATTGGCGAAGGTGCGCGAATATTACGCGCTCGCCTGTGGCGATCCGCCGCCGTTCGTCCCCGGCAAGTCGCGCGTGAACTACGCGGGGCGGGTCTTCGACGCGGAGGAGATGGTCAATTTGGCGGACGCCGGATTGGAGTTCTGGCTGACCTACGGGCGCTATTCGCGGGAGTTCGAGCGGCGCCTGGCGGCATACCTCGGGGTCAAATATGCGCTTATCGTGAACTCGGGTTCGTCGGCGAATCTGCTGGCGTTCGCGGCGCTGACGTCGCCGCTCCTCGGCGACCGGCGCATCCGGCGCGGCGACGAGGTGATAACCGTCGCCTGCGCCTTCCCGACCACGGTCGCGCCGATCATCCAGCACGGAGCGGTGCCGGTGTTCGTCGATGTCGACGCCGCCACCGCCAACATCGACTCGGGCGCGCTGGAGGCGGCGTATTCGGCGCGCACCCGGGCGGTGATGATCGCCCACACTTTGGGCAACCCCTTCGACGTCAAAGCGGTCAAGGCGTTCTGCGAACGGCGCGGCTTGTGGCTGATCGAAGACAACTGCGACGCGCTCGGCTCGAAGTACGCGGGGCGCTTCACCGGCACTTGGGGCGATATCGGAACTTCGAGTTTCTATCCGCCGCACCACCTGACGATGGGGGAGGGCGGCGCGGTCTACACCGACGATCCGCTGCTGAAAAAGATCCTTATGTCGATGCGCGACTGGGGGCGCGACTGCTGGTGCGAATCGGGCAAGGACAACAGCTGCGGCTGCCGTTTCACGCGGCAGTTCGGCACGCTGCCGCTCGGCTACGACCACAAGTACGTTTACAGTCACTTCGGCTACAACCTCAAGGCGACCGATCTGCAGGCGGCGGTGGGGTGCGCCCAGTTGGACAAACTGCCGGAGTTCACGGAGCGGCGCAAGGCGAATTTCCGGAAACTTCATGACGGCTTGTGCGATCTGCCGGAACTGGCGATCTGCGGCAAATACCCGGAAAGCGATCCCGCGTGGTTCGGATTTCTGGTCACGCTGACCCCAAAGGCGGGTTTTTCGCGCAACGATCTCGCGCAGCACCTGGAAGAAAAAAACATCCAGACCCGCAATCTCTTCGCCGGCAACATCCTGCGCCATCCGTGCTTCGCGGGGATGCGCGAAGGAGAAGATTACAGGGTGGTCGGTGATCTCGTCAACACCGAACGCTTCATGAACGACGCGCTGTGGATCGGCGTCTATCCGGGGATGACCGGGGAGATGCTCGACTATATGGTGGGTACGATACGCGATTTCGTCATTTCGCGGCGAAAGCGCTGATCTTTGGGAATAACGGAAGTCGAAAGGCAAATTTGGAGATAACGAAGACGATGAAACGGATCATGGTCACGGGCGGCGGCGGATTCCTGGGCAGCTGGCTCTGCGAAAAACTGCTGGAACAGGGGCACGAGGTGATCTGCGTGGACAACTTCTACACCGGCACCAAACGCAACATCTACCATCTGCTCGACGATCCCCGCTTCGAGGTGATCCGCCACGATGTGACCTTCCCGTTGTACGTCGAGTGCGACGAGATCTACAACCTCGCGTGCCCGGCGTCGCCGATCCACTATCAGCGCGATCCGGTGCAGACGGTCAAGACCTGCGTCCACGGGGCGATCAACGTGCTCGGACTGGCGAAGCGTCTGCGCGCCAAGGTGCTGCAGGCTTCGACGAGCGAAGTTTACGGCGACCCGGTGGTGCATCCGCAGGTCGAGGAGTACTCGGGCAACGTGAATCCGATCGGGGTGCGTTCGTGCTACGACGAGGGCAAGCGCTGCGCCGAGACGCTGTTCAGCTGCTACCGCATGCAGTGCGGACTGCCGGTCAAGATCATCCGCATCTTCAACACCTACGGGCCGCGGATGCATCCGCACGACGGGCGGGTGGTCAGCAACTTCATATTGCAGGCGCTCCAGAACGAGGATATCACGATCTACGGCGACGGCTCCCAGACCCGGAGTTTCTGCTACCGCGACGACCTGATCGACGGCATGATGCGCCTGATGGCGACCCCGGACGAGGTCACGGGACCCGTAAACGTCGGCAATCCGGGCGAGTTCACGATCCTCCAGCTCGCCGAACTGGTGATCGAACTCACGGGCTCCAAGTCGCGGATCGTCCGGATGCCGCTGCCTTCCGACGACCCGAAACAGCGCCGTCCGGATATTTCCAAGGCGCGGGAGATATTGAAGTGGAAGCCGACCACGCCGCTCCGCGAGGGGCTGGCGAAGACCATCGCCTACTTCGACGAACTCTTGAAGAGCGATCCCGAGTTCTGCCGCGGGTAGTCTTTCCCGCCGTCAGAGTTCGATGTGCCGCAGCAGATTGCGCGCCATGAACTGGAAGCCGAAGTCGTTGGGGTGCAGTCCGTCGCTGACGCACTCTTCCAGATGCGGCAGGAGTTCCCACCCGTCGACGACGCGGATGTTGGCGTGCTTTTCCGCCGCTTTGCGGATGATCGCGGCGCCTTCGGGGAAGGTGCCGACATCGGTCACGCGCATCCAGTCGTGCCGCCACAGCGGCAGCAGCGCATAGATCGGTATCCCGGCAAAGTTTTTCGCCGCAAGTTCGAAGAATTTTTCCGCCTTCTCGCACAGCACTTCCCGCTTTTCGTGCGACCAGTCGTTGGTGCCGTAGGCGACGGTCACAAGGTCGGGGCGCACGCTGTCGACCTGCGCGGCGAGTTCCGGTTTGAAGCGGTCGCCGCCGATCGCCTTGTTGAGAACTTGGGCGTCGAGCGCGTCGGCGATGATATTGGTGTAGGCGAGCGACGGATAACGGGCGTCGTACCCCTGCGTGATCGAGTCGCCGTAGCAGATGATCGTGCGCTTTTTCGGCACCGGGGCGACTTTGGACGCTCCGGTGAACTCGAGTTCCCGCAGCTTGATCTTGGACAATCCGGGCAGATAGACGGCGACGCGGCTTTTTCCCTCCGGCAGCGCGACTTCGAAATCGAACTCCGGAGCGTCCTTGTGCGAGTGACTCCCGACATGCCTCACCAGTGCGCCGTTCACATACACGTCGAAGAAGTAGAACTCCCGCGACGAAGCGGGTTCCACGGAGCCGCGCAGCGCGAAACTTGCGGCGTCGGTGACGAATTCGAGGCGGATGCCGGAGTCGGCGAAGGTCTTGAGCCAGAATTCGTGGTTGGATTCGTAAGTCTTGCGCTGCTCCTCGGTGAAGCGGTGAAAGAGTATGCCGCCGTCTTCTTCGACGACCCGCGTCGCGCCGCAGGCGATATCGCGGATGAGTTCGAAATCTGCTTTCATGTGAAATATCCCCCGTATTCCGATTGCCGATAACGATTTTGATTAATATACCACGGCAACCGGGGTTTGACAACGCTCCGGCGGGCAAAAAAGCGCCGGGACTTTTGCCTTGTCACACGAGTATCACCCTGACGCCGCGGCGTTTCAGTTCCGCCACGGTCTCGTGGACCTCGGGGTTGAAGTCGGTCACGACGAGCGAGATCTTTTCGACGCGTTCGCTGCGGCACATCGCCGTTCTGCCGAGTTTGCTCGAATCGGTGACGATGATGGTGTGCTTCGCGTTGGCGATCATCGCCCGCTGCAGCGCCGCCGCCGCGTCCTGATTGTCGTAGAGATATTCGCCGTCGAGCGCGGTGCCCGAGATCACGGCGCACTCCGCGCGGAAGTCGGCGATCGTCCGCTCCGCCTCGGGACCGAGCAGTATGGCGCTTTTGCGGTCGACCACGCCGCCCGTCAGCATGACTTCGGGACCGCCGGAAAGCGGGAACTTTTCCATGAAGAGCGCGTTCAGCGCGAGCGAGTTGGTGATGATCCGCAGTTTGGGCGAGTCGACGAACATCGCCAGATGCGCGGTGGTGCTGCCGCCGTCGACGAAGACGGCTCCCGACTCCGGCAACTCCTCCGCCACCCGGCGGGCGAGGCGTTCCTTCACGACCGTGAACCACTGCCGCCGCAACGCCAGCGGCAGCGAGGTGTCGTGCGCGGGATCGAGCTGTTCGATGCGGCCGTGGACGCGGCGCACCGTTCCCGCGTCGGCGAGGCGCTTGAACTCGCGGCGGATGGTCGGCGCGCTCAAATGCAGCGTCTCCGCCGCCTCCCGGGCGGTCAGCGATCCGCTCCGGGCGAGGAGTTCAATGATGATCCGGCTTTTTTCCGCGTGTTTCATGCCGTTTAATATCCGCGCGGAAGGACGGTTTGTCAAGCCGAAAATGAGCGTTTGCTCATAAAAAATGAGCGAACAATCAAAAAACGGCGAAAATCGCGGCGGCGGATTTGCTTTTTCGCCGGAGCGACCGGATATTGTAAACGGTGTGTGTGTGTGGAGGCTTTATCATATGAAAAAAGCGTTTTTTCTGGATCGGGACGGTGTGATCATCGAGCAGGTGGAGTACATAAAAGACCCGGACGAGGTGAAACTCATCCCCCGCGCCGCGGAGGCGCTGAAACTCATCCACGAAAACGGATTCCTGGCGGTGGTGGTGTCGAACCAGTCCGGGATCGCCCGCAAGAAGTTCACGCTCGCAGAGCTGACGGCGGTGCAGAAACGGATGTACGATCTCCTCGCCGCGGCGGGCGAAAAGATCGACGGCTTCTACTTCTGTCCGCACGATCCGCACGTCGAAGTCTGTCCCTGCCGTAAACCCAAGCCGGGGATGATCTTACAAGCGGCGCGGGAACTCGGCATCGACGTCGCTTCTTCGTTCAT
>CACZPY010000160.1 GCA_902783135.1 uncultured bacterium | reverse complement strand
TGGTTCTGGTGGACGGGGCGCGGCGAAAAGTTCTACGTTTCCGGGTACAGCCCCGCCGACTACGCTTCGTTCCGCGCGTTTTTGCGTAAGAAGTACCCGACCGACGAGGCGCTGGCGCAGGCGTGGCGACAGCCGGGGCTCACGGTCGAAACGGCGCGGATGCCCACCATGGCGTATCAGCTGCGCGGGCGGATCGGCACGCTGCTCGACGCCGAACTGGATCGTTCGCTGATCGACTGGTTCGACTTCCGCAATCAGGTGATGGCGGAGGCGGTGATCGACCTCTGCAAGAGCCTCAAGGAGTTTTCCGGCAACCGCTGGCTGACCGGGGCGTACTACGGTTACTATGTGAACCAGTGCACCAATGTCGGCAGCCACTCCATACACTCGGCGGGGCACAACGGATTCCTCGAAGTCGCCGCCTCGCCGTATGTGGATTACATCCGCGCGCCGTCGATCTACCGGCTGCGCCGCCTCGGTCTGCCCGAGGGCAACCAGTCGCCGCAGGATACCTTCCTCGCTCACGGCAAGGTGGTCTACATCGAGTGCGACATGCGCACGAATTTCAAGGAGGATCCGCGCAATTCCGATATGCGCATCTCGCGTCCGGCGACGGTGGCACAGACCATCGACGAGATGAACCGCCTTTTCGGCATGATGACGGCGACGGGATGCAGTTACTACTGGTACGACATAACCTACGGGGCGTATCTGCACCCGGTGCTGACGAGCCTGCTCAAGAAGCAGCGCGGGATCTATGCGGCGATGCCGCCGGTGCAGGGCTTCACCCCCGTCGAGATCGCGGTGGTCGGCGACCGCGACAGCGTATATTACACCAAACACAACAACACCACGGATTCGCTGCTGCCCGCGATCGCGGTGCCGCTGGTCGAAGAATTCCCCCGGATCGGCGCGCCTTTCCGGATGTTCTCCAACGCCGAACTGCTGAACGGCAAAGCGCCGGAGCACCGTTTTTATGTGATGTACACTTCGTTTATGTTGAGTAAAGAACATCGCGCGGCGCTGCTGCGGCGCTTCGAGAAGGAACATGCGTCGGTGCTGTGGCTCTACGCGCCGGGGGCGTTCTACCCCGACGCGGGGCCGAAGGAGGAGTTCTGTGCGGACTTCCTCGGCGTCAAAATGCATATGGATCTGCGCAAGCGCCGTCCGCGGATCCGGGTCATCCCGGAGTGGGGCGGCGCGCAGGGGGCCAACAGCCGCGCGCTTTCGCCGTGGTTCCAGCCCGTATCCGGCTACGACGAGGTGCTGGGGCGGGACGATCACGGCGCTCCGGTGCTGGTGTGCGTCCGGCGCAACGGCGCGACGCACTATATTTCGACGCTGACCAATCTGCCGATCGGGACGCTCCGCGAGATGGCGAAGCGGGCGGGGGTGCATCTCTACACCGCCGACACCTCCGATCCCGCGTGGATCGGCAACGATCATGTGTTCATCCACACCGCGACGGCGGGGACGAAGCGCATCACCGTGCCGCGCGGCCGCCGGCTTAAGCGGATATTGGGACCGCTCCGGAAAGAGGTGTTCGCCTCCGGCGAGGAGTGGCGCGGCGAAGCCGGCAGGACCTACGGTTTTCAGGTGGTGGCCGAATGAACGATGAGAGATATTTAATATATACGGCAATCAAATAGGAGCAGACGGCAGATCATGAAGCGGATTTCCGGGCGTAATGGGTTCACGTTGGTCGAGTTGATGATCGTCATCGTGGTGTTCGCGATATTGGCGGCGCTGCTGATGGCGGTGCTGCAGCACATGCGGGAAGGGGCGCGCGCCTCGGAGTGCAGCAACAATCTGAAGCAGCTCGCCACCTATGCCGGGATGTACCGCAACAGCAACCGCGACCAATGGTGCTCCGGGGATCGGGTCGGCAATACGCGAAGTCAGATGATGACCTATGTCCATGCGTTGGGGCGCGGAGGGCAATTATCCGACAACTACCGCGAACTCACCACGGAAAAAGGGTCGTTTCTGCGTTGTCCGAGCGTCGGTTTCAAGACCGAGCCCGGAGTCGATGCCGACAATCCGACGATGGAGGACTGGTTCCAGTTTCAGGCCTATCCGTCGATCTACAACAACACCGCGGGCGAACCGGGGGCAAACTGGGCGGCTTCGGTCATCCCGTTTTCGAATTCCAAAATGTATCGCGGCGGAGCTCTCGGCAGCGAGGTCAGCGCTCTGGTCCAGATCGCGCCCACCAACATCGTCTGGTTCAGCGACGGTCTGCGCCCCGATCAGCAGAAGCTGGGACCGCAACTGTGGGCGCATCATGCGGACGACCATCTGAATTACGCCCGCCCCTTCGCCGTCCACGGCGGACACCTGAACATCATCACGGCGGCGGGCAGCGTGGCGTCGGTCGATGCCGAAAAGTTGCACGGAGAGTATTTTGTGCCGATCTTCGGACCCCGCAACGACGCCTACGGGGGATTGTACAGTTTTTCTCCGAATACCTGCGTAGAGGACGACCGCAAGACCGTCGTGCAAATGAAATAGTCCGCGGGTAACGGGGGGATCATGTACGTCCTGAAAAAACTGTTTCCGATCGCGCTGGCGGCGTTGTGCTGTCTTTCGGCGTCGGCGGAGCCGCCGCGCCAACTTGCCGACGGTTCCTTCGAGCTCAAGGTCTACGGCAAGCGCGCGTACAAGTCGCCCGTCAAACTCGATCCGGAGGGTATGTACACATTGCACGGCGAGTTCCGCACCGACGGGCCGCCGACCGAAGTTTCGCTCGGCGTCGAGTTTTACGACAAAAACGGCGACCAGATCTACCCCTTCATGTTCACCGCGTTCCCGGGGACGGAGACGACGCTCGTCAAACCGGTCGGGAAAGGCGACGCGACGTTGGTCGTGAAAGACGCCGCCAACTGGAACATGAAACTCGGGAAGCTCGCCGTCCCCGCCGTATCGTTCAAGGAGCTGGGCGTCCACCCGCGCGACGTGGCACTCGAATTCAAGACGCTCAAAAAGGTCGCCGGCGGCTATGAACTCGCCCTCGTCAAGCCGGTCAAGTTCGATCTTCCCGCCGGAGCGGTCGTCCGCCAGCATACCGGAGTCCCGCCGTTCAACGCCGGGTGGCGGCGCATGGTCGGCGGCAAATGGACGCGCATCGCCGGTTTCGACCGTGCGCTCCCGCCGGGGACGGTCACGGGGCGCGTCTTCATCCACGCGGCGAAGGGGGCGACGGTATACTTCCGCAATGTCGGCATCAAGCCGGTCTTTTGCGGCAACTGCGCCGACGGAATACTTCAACTCTACTTCGCCGGGAAGGGCAGGCCGATCCTGATCTCCGACGGCGGCACCGCGTGGGCGATGAAGCCGCAGGATGCGCTCCGGCGCACCGACGTGCGCATCAAGGCGGCGGAGGCGGCGCAGATCGAGGCGCTCGTCACCGCCGACACGCCGGGGATGCTCGGCACCTTCGTCTACGGCTATGACGGCAAAAAGAATTTCCTGATCCCGCGCGCGACGCCGGTGATCCCGGACGGCAAGCCGCACTGGGTGATCGTCCACCCGCGTTATCCGTCGCCCGACAGCGTGGTGACGGCGCTGGACTTCGGCTGGCGCAACCTCTGGGGCGGCACCGTCCGCATCGAAAAGGTGCGGGTCTTGAAGGAGAAGAACTTCATCCCCGGCGCGGAGTTTCTGCAAGCCGGCGGGTCCGTGTTTCTCGACTACCTCTGGGGCGGGCGCGACTACCGGCTCGAATGGCAGACGGGACACCTCGGGAAGAACCCGAAGGTCTCGATCAAGTGGCTGGACGGCGAAGACCGCGAGATCGGGACGACGGAACTCCCCGCCTGGTGCCCGGCACTCAAGTTTTCGCCGCCTGCGGCGACTGCGCGCGGCGTGCTCGCAGTGGACGGCAAAGCCGCCGGGCGTCTCGTGATCCGCGAATCGCATCCTGCCAAGTCGGACAACTGGCAGGGCGAATGGATCTGGTCGCAAGTCGAAAAGGGGCCCGAAAATACGACGGTGTGGTTCGAGCGCGAGTTCGATCTGCCCGACGTTCCGGTCGCGGACGCGGTCGCCTTCGCCGCTGCCGACGACCGTTCGGAAATTTACATCAACGGCAAATACGCGGGGCCGGGCGGCGACCACCACGAGGGGGCGCGGTGCGACGCGGCGAAGTTTTTGAAGCCCGGCAGGAACAAATTCACCGTCAAGGTGCGCAACGACACTGGCTTCGGGATGCTGCTCGCGAATCTCTTTGTCACGCTCCCCGGCGGCGACCGGCGCATCGTCACGGACGGGCGTTGGAAGTATGCCGTCGGCGACGATTTTCCGCGTGAGATAAGCAACCCGGCGGTGGTCATCGCCGCCGCGCACAACAAATATCTGCGGCTCAACCCCGTCTATATCGGGCGGCGCGTGGCGCTGGAGTTGGTTTCGACCGGGAAAGGCTGCTTCACCGTGCGGGCGAAGAGCAAACTCGGGAAACTCCCCGGCGCGCTTCAATACCGCCTCGCCGGAGGCGGTAAGACGCGCGGTATGATGCTCGCGACCGAAGTGACGCGCGAGGGCGATCTTTACCGCTTCGAGTACGCGCCGCCGTTCCTGATGAAAGGCGGCAAATTCGAACTTTATCTGGACGATGACCGTTTGTACGTCGCGGACGGCGTTCCGGTGGGCGAAGTCACGGTCACGCCGCCCGCTCCGGCGGAACTCGCTCCGTCACGCTACGAATTTGACGGCGGCAGGATCCGTCTCCGCGTCGGCGACAGGATCATGACGCCGTTCTTCTGGAAGTTTCCCGGCAACTTCCCGCGCTCGTATCGGGGCAAGGCGGAGCAGGTCCTCGCCGTCCGCGCCTCCGGCTTCGACAACGTGGCGCTTTCGACCGATTTTCCGAAGTTCTGGGTCGCCCCGGACAAGTTCGATTTCTCTAACCTCGACGCGCAGATCGAACAGGTGTTGTCGCTCAACCCCGACGCTGTGCTGATGATCCAAGTGGGATGCTTCATGCCCGACTGGTGGCTTGACGCCAACCCCGATGACGTCTCGGCGCGCGAGGACGGTGCTCCGCGCGACCGCAATTACGAACGGCAGGCGCTGTCGTCGCAAAAATGGCTGCGCGACGCGCGCATCCCGCTGGCGGCGTTCGTCGGGCACGTCAAAAACTCGCCGTACGCGGACCGCGTGTGGGCGGTCAACGTCGCCGAAAACGTGAACTGGGAGTGGTTCTGGTGGAACGGCAGCCGCTACAAGGGCGACAAGCCGTTCTTCTCGGGCTTTTCACCTGCGGATACGGCGACCTTCCGTCTGCATTTGAAGCGCAAATACGCCGATGACGCGGCGCTGGCGGCGGCGTGGAAACAGCCGGGCGTCACGCTCGACACGGCGAAGATGCCGAAGGCTTCGGAGATCAACGGTTCCCACGCCGGGGCGCTGCTCGATCCGGAGCGCGACCAACAACTGATCGACTGGTTCGAGTACCGCAACGCGAGTTTGGGCGAAGCCTTCATCAGCCTGTGCCGCGACGTCAAGGAACTGTCGGGCGGCAGATGGCTCGCGGGCGGGTACTTCGGCTACTTCCTCGGACTTTCGGGCGGCAGCGGGCACCCGATCCACGACGTCGGGCACAACTCTTTCCTCGAAGCCGCCCGGTCGCCGTATGTGGATTTCGTCCGCGCCCCCGCCAACTACGGCAAGCGGCGGCTCGGACTTTCGGACGGCAACTCCATACCCTTCGACACGTTTCTGGCGAGGAAGAAGGTCGTGTACGTCGAATGCGACCTCCGGAGCGCGCTCAAGGAGGACCCCGCCGGGTACGGCGACGTGCCGATCGCGCGTCCCGCGACGCTGCGGCAGAACATCGACATCATGAACCGCACCTTCGGCATGGTGTGCGCGACGGGGTGCGCGTACTACTGGTACGACATCACGGGCGGAGGGTATCTGCACCCCGCCTACACGGCGCAGTTCCGCAAACAGATGGGAATATACACTCAACTGCCGCCCGCGCGGGGCACGACCCCAACCGAGATCATGGCGGTCGGCGACCGCGACAGCGTCTACTACACGCGGCGCAACAACGGTAAAGACGCGGTGCTGGAGGCGGCGGCGCAGTGCATCGTCAACACGCTGCCGTACATCGGGGCGCCGTTCGGGGTCGGCTGTACCGACGATCTGCTGGAGCCGGGTCTGATCCCGCCGCGCAGGTTTTACATCATGTTCAATGCGTGGATGCTGCCCGACGCGAAACGCGCGGCGCTCTCGAAGCGCTTCGAGGCGGAAAAGGCGACCGTTTTGTGGCTCTACGCGGCGGGGGCGACCCTGCCGGGGCGCGCTCCCGACGCGGAGAACATGGAAAAACTGTTGGGGATCAAGTTCCGCACCGACCGGACGATGCGCCGTCCGAAACTCATGACGGATAAGTGCTTCGGCGCCGCCGAATGGACGACTTTGCGCAAAAGCGCGCCGTGGTTCGTTCCGGTATCGGGCTTCGACGAAGTGCTGGGGCGTGACGAAAACGGCGATCCGGCGCTGGTCTCGGTGAAGCGCAACGGGGCGACGCATATCTTTTCCCTGCTGCCGGATCTGCCGAAGGAGGCCGTCCGGGAGCTCGCGAAGCGCGCCGGGGCGCACCTCTACACTCCGGATGTGCGCGATCCCGCGTGGATCGGCAACGACCTCGTCTTCATCCACACGGCGACGGCGGGCGAAAAGCGCATATTGCCGCCGCCGGGGACGAAACTCAAGCGGCTGCTCGGCGGCTTGGAAAAGGACGAGTATTCCGGGGGTGAGGCGTGGCGCGCCGAAGCCGGTCGTACCTACGGCTTCCGGGTCGTAAAAGACGGCGGCGGTGAAAAAATCATCAAAAAGTAATGTTTTTCCGGACGCCGGCAGTTGACAAATGCGCCCGGATGTGGCAAAATATATAAACTAATGATGAAATGGCGCTTCCCGCGGGAATAAGCGCGGTAGGACCGGTAGGACGATTAAGACGATTGAGACATGCGTGGTTGGAAACCGCGTACCGGCGCTTGCATTAATACCGGTCCCAATGGTCCTGCTGGTCCTACAAAGTCGAGCAACAAACGGCAGCAATGCCATAAACCATAACAGGGGGTAATGATGATGAAAAAACGTGGGTTCACTCTGATCGAACTGTTGGTCGTGATTGCGATCATCGCGATCTTGGCGGCGATGCTGCTGCCCGCCTTGCAGCAGGCGCGCGCCCGGGCGCACAGTACGCGGTGCATCAACAATCTCAAACAGGCCGGGATCGTCGCGCAGACCTATATGGACGATCATCAGAACTGGTGGCCGTGCGGCACCAACAACGGCGGCGGCGGCGAATGGAGCTCCGCCTCCGTTACGGAGAAGGACGGCCTCTCGTTATACGTGGCGAACTACGTCTGGAATCTTTTCCGTGGCAAGTATGTTCCCCGCGCCGCCGCGGAACGTATCAACTGTGATCCCGGATTTCTGGGCTGCCCGAGCATGCAGGTGATGAAAGAGGTCCCGAGCGACAAAAAGTGGCCGCAGACCTACGGGACTCAGTACAATCACAATCCGGGCGTCTCGAAGGCTTACACCGCCGGCGGTTTCGGCATCCAGGTCTCCGCACCGGGATGGAACGACGGTGCGAAAACTTATGACACCCGTAACACCGCTTCTCAGAAGATCAGCCCCTCGCAGCGGGTGCTGCTCTGCGACAACCGGGCCAGTGACGGGACGATGTCTGCGCTGATTTACGCCTATAAGGCCGACAGCATAAATTACGGGCGGCCGTATTTGCTGCACGGCGGCAGGATCAATCTGCTGACCGTCAGCGGCAATGTCGCCAATGCCGATGTGGATACCTTCCTCGCCGATTATTATTTCGCCTGGTTCGGGAAGAGCACCCCGTTTTCCTGCAGGTCGCAGGGGTGGACCTCGGAAGGACCGACGCTGGAAAACAAGTCCAATTGATCCGGCTTCGCCAATGGTGAAAATCGGCGGTAACGAAAAAATTATAGAGTGAATATGATGAAGAAACGAAGTTTTACCCTGATTGAGCTGTTGGTCGTGATCGCGATCATCGCGATATTGGCGGCGATGCTGCTGCCCGCCTTGCAGCAGGCGCGCGCCCGGGCACACAGCACGCGGTGCATCAACAATCTGAAGCAGATCGGAGTTATCGCGAACACCTATTTCGACGACCACAGCAACTGGTGGCCGTGCGGCACCAACAACGGGGGCGGCGGAAACTGGAACGGCGCCACGGTCGCGGAAAAAGACGGGACCTCGTTTTACGTGGCAAACTATGTTTGGAATTTCTTCCGGGGCAAGTATATCTCCCGTCCCGCCGCGGAACGGCTCAACAACGACCCCGGATTTCTGGGCTGCCCGAGCATGCAGGTGATGAAAGAGGTCCCCAGCGACAAAAAGTGGCCGCAGACCTATGGCGCGCAGTATAATCACAATCCGGGAAACTCAAGCTCTTACTCCGGCGGCGGGTTCGGGATCCAGGTCTCCGCACCGGGATGGGGCGACGGCGCCGAGACTTATGCCAGCCGGAACTCGGACACCGGACACTCGCGGATCAGCCCTTCGCAGCGGGTGCTGCTCTGCGATAACATCACCAGTGATGGGACGATGTGCGCGTTGGTCTACGCTTACAATGCGAGCAGCATAAATTACGGTCGCCCGTATTTCCTGCACGGCGGCAGACTCAATCTGCTGGCCGTCGGCGGCAACGTCGCCAATGTCGATGTGGATACCTTCCTCGCCGATTATTATTTCCCGTGGTTCGGGCGGGCTGTTCCGTCGTCCGTGCGGGCGCAGGGGTGGACCTCGGAAGGACCGACGCTGGAAAACAAGTCCAATTGATCCGGCTTCGCCACTGGCGAAAATCGGCGGCAACGAAAAAATTATAAAGTGAATATGATGAAGAAACGCAGTTTTACCCTGATCGAACTGTTGGTCGTGATCGCGATCATCGCGATATTGGCGGCGATGCTGCTGCCCGCCTTGCAGCAGGCGCGCGAGCGGGCGCACGGTACGCGGTGTGTCAGCAACTTGAAGCAGTGCGGTATCGTCGCGAACACCTATTTGGACGATCACCGCAGCTGGTGGCCGTGCGGCAACCGCAACAAGAATATCCCGATCAGTTTGAACGGCAAAACCGTGCAGACTAACATCTACACCTACAACCTTTTCAAGGGCAAGTACGTCGGCGAAGGCGTCGCCAACGACACCGAGACCCGGGAATTTTCCTGCCCGAGCATGGTCAAGAAGACCAACAACCCGTCGAATTACAACTATCCGCAGGTCTACGGAACACAGTACGTCCACAACGACGATGACGCCGAGGGCGGATCGTGGACATGCAAGGGGCTGGGTTACAACACCCTGGCGCCGGGGTGGCGCAATGGTTACGACAAATACACTCGCAGCAGCCAGAAGATCGTCAATACCTCGGTGGGACCGTCTTCGCGGGTGCTGCTCTGCGACAATGTCACCAAGGTCGATGGAGGAAAGGGCGGAGCGATGTCGGCGCATTTCTTCGCCTACGCTACCGAGTCGATAAACCTCGGTCTCGCGTATTTCCCGCACGGCGGCAGGATCACTATGCTGACTCTCGACGGTCATGTTGCCAGCGCCGGCGTCGACGACTACTTTTCCGGCAAATATTACTTCCCCTTCTTCGGAAGGAATGTCGCCAGTTCGTATCCGCCGGTATCGTACTACAGTGAGATCGGCGGAGAGATGTTGGTCAACGAAGGCACCAAATAGTTCCGCATTTCGCTTGCACCACGAACCCGCCGCACCGCTCCCGGTGTCGGCGGGTTTCGTTTTGTCCGGCGGACGAACGTCCTCAATCGAAGACGAGTTCGCCGAAGCAGCGGGGCAGGTGGAAGTTCAGTTCGTCTACCGGGTTCCACGAAAAGTAGTGCGGCTTGCTCGTTTCGTCGCCGCACTTGTAGGCGTTGCCGCGCCACACCGTCCCGGATTTCGGCACGGGCGCTCCGTAGATCTTGCCGAAGAGCGAAAACGGCAGAAAGAACCCCACGCGGTAAGTGGTTTCGGTCGTGATCTCCTCGGGTATATAGTCGGGCAGGGTGTGGAAGATGCGCACGTCTTTGACCTCCTCCTCCGTCAGGAAGCGGAAGCGCTTGAAGAAGCCGTCTTCGAGCCGGGTCTCGTCTTCGATGTGCATGGTCAGCATCACCCCCGACGCGTTGATCTCGAAGTTCGAGTAACCGGTGCCGTGCATCGGCATCAGGAAGAGTTCGACGCAGCTGTCGCCGCAGACCTCGTCCTGAAAGTTGCGGCGGACGCAGCGGATGGCATTGTCGCGCACCTGAAACAGTCCGTAAAGCCCCTGGTCGTCATACTGCAGGCGCAGTTGCGTTTCCGGTCGGTAGGGCCAGTTTCCGGGAGCGGGGCGGTCGATGCGCATGGTTTCGCAATTTGCCCACGCTTCGAACGGAGCGGCAAGGTCGGGCGCGGCGGAGGCGCGGCGGATATGGCAGATCATGATGTGAAAATCCTTTATGTCAATCTTCGCTGCCGACGTCGATGGAATCCCGGTAGGTCTCCAGCTTGGAGTACTGGAACTCCAGCAGCATGCGGATATACGGATCGGGGTTGGTGACGTTGGGCGGCGCGACCGCCTTGATGTACATGGTGCGGTCGATCCCGCCGTGGGCGCGCATGGTGTAAACGGCGGCTGCCCCGCCGTGGTTGCGGATGGCCAGCCAGTTTTTCTCGAACTGCAGCAGATTTTCGGAGTCGCCGAGCGCGATCAGCAGCAGTTTGAGCGCGTCGTAGCTCTGGATCTCGCTGCTGCCGGGAGTGTGGAAGCGCCGGGCGGTGAATTCGCGGTTGAACTCGCGGAACTCCTTCCGCTTGCTGTCGGAGGAAAACAGCCCCATGTACACGCAGTCGCCGGGATTCTGCAATCCGGCGAGTCCCTGAACGAAGGATTCGCTGTCCCAGCTGTCGGGACCGCAGATGATCCCCTGATAGCCGAGGGAGCGGAGCTTTTTGATGATCTTGGCAGCGAGCGACGCTTCGACCGGGACCACGATGGCGCGCGGCGCGTGGGTCATGATCCGGCGCAGCGGTTTTTCGTAGTCCTCGCCGCGGAACTCGGCGGTGCACACCACGTTGCCGCCCAGCTGACCGAAGTAGCGGGCGACTTCGCGGGCGATGTTGCGCGAATACTCCTCCTTGGGCGACATGTCGACCAAGATGCCGAGGTTCATCACCTTGCGCCAGTACCAGAGGTAGGCGGCGAGGGTCTCCGCCTGCTGGCGGTCGGTGTAGATGCTGCGGAAGACGAAGCGGTTGAAGCCGACATGATCGTCGTCGGTCGCCATCGGTATCACGGTCGGCAGCCGCAGTACGTCGACCTTCGGCAGTATGGCGGAAACTTCGTTCGTGTCGTATCCGGCGATCAGCGCCACGACGTTCTTGGCGGCGGCGGATTCCGTCGCGCGGGCGGCTCCGGCGGCGGTGCTGGCGCTGTCGAAGGTCAGCAGTTCCACCGGCTTGCCGTTGAGTCCGCGCCGGGAGTTAACTTCGTCCAAGGCGAAGCGCAGACCTTCGAGCATCTTGAGCCCGTAACGCTGGTTGCTCCCGGTGAGCGGCAGCACGGCGCCGATCTTCACCGTACGGTCGTTTTCGAGGTCGCGGCGCAGCATCAGCTCCTCGGGGACGCACCCCGCGAGGAGAAACAGGACCAGAACGGTCAAAAGCGGAAGATATCTTTTCATCTAATTCATTTCCTCTTCGTGGTCTTGAAGGTGACTGCCGCCGAGGGCGATCAGCGCGGGATCTCCGGGCATGATGCCGCGTTCGGTGCGGCGGATGAAATCGACGAAGCGGCGTGCTTCGGGCGAGTCGGGATACTCCTGTTCGATCTTTTCCAGCGCGTTGGCGGAGTTGAGCCGCCGGAAAAAGTAGTCCTTGATGATGCGGCGGATCACGGCGCGCTGCTCCGGATCGAATCCGTTGCGGCGCAGACCCACCACGTTGGGACCGCAGATGTGCTCGTTTTCCGCGAGCATGCAGTACGGCGGGATGTCCTGCCGGATGATGGTGCGTCCGCCGACCATCGCGATATCCCCGATGCGGCAGAACTGGTGTATCAGCACATATCCCGACAGCACCGCTCCGTCGCCGACCACCACGTGACCGCTGAACGCGGTGTGGTTCGCGGCCGTGACGCGGTTGCCGATACGCGCGTCGTGCCCGACGTGGACGAACGCCATCAGCAGCGTGCCGTCGCCGACGACGGTCTCGCCCTCGGGGAACGGCGAACGGTGGATCGTCACATATTCGCGGATGGTCGTGCCGGAACCGATGCGGGTGTAGGCGCGCGTGCCTTCCTTGAAGCGGTGGTCCTGCGGGTCGTCGCCGACGAGCGCGCCGAAGTAGATGCGCGATCCGGCGCCGATGGTCGTCCAGCGGCCGATCTTGACGTTGGAGTCGATCCAGCAGCCGTCGCCGATGGAGCAGTCGCCCTGGATGACCGTGTAGGCGCCGATGCGGACGTTGTCGCCGATCTTCACGCTCGGGTCGATCACCGCGGTCGGATGGATCTCGTTCATCTTGCGTTCACCTCCGCGCCGCCGTCAGCTGACCACCGTTCCGGCGGAGCTGTCGCCGGAAATGACCCGCTCCAGCGTGTCCGGCGACGAGAAGTCGAAGACGATCACCGGCAGATCGTTGTCGCGGCAGAGCGAAAACGCCGCGGCGTCCATGACGGAAAGGTGCTTTTCCAGCGCTTCGTCGAAGCTGAGTTCGCTGTAGCGCACGGCGGAGGGGTCCTTCATCGGGTCGGCGGAGTAGACGCCGTCCACCTTGGTCGCCTTCAGCACGGCGTCGCAGTCGGTCTCAAGCGCCCGCAGCGTGGCGGCGGTGTCGGTGGTGAAGAAGGGGTTGCCGGTGCCGCCGGCGAAGATCACCACCTGACCGGATTCGAGCGCGCGGATCGCCTGTTCGCGGTCGTAGGGGGCGACGAAGGTCCCCATCGGGATCGCGCACTGGATCAGCACGGGTATCCCGGCTTCCGAGAAGAACTCCCGCAGCGCCATGGCGTTCATCACGGTGGCGAGCATGCCCATCTTGTCGGCGTTGACGTGATCCATGCCGTCCTTGCCGCCCATCTTGCCGCGCCAGATGTTGCCGGCGCCGACGACGATGGCGACCTCCGCGCCGCGGTCGAGCACGGTCTTGATCTTTTCGACCACCGCGCGGATCGCGGAGGCGTCGTATCCGAACTCGCGCTGTCCCTTGAGCGCCTCGCCGCTGAGCTTCAGCAGCACCCGGTTGAAACGTAAAGATCCGCTCATCATCCCCATCTCCCGTTTTCGTCCGCTCCCCGGATATCTCCGGATCGCCGACGGTTTTCGTTTTTGACCGCAGTAAATATAATACGCCGATCCGCTTTTCGCCAAGCGAAAGCCGCCGCGCCGTCAAGATTATTGCAAAAAAAACGTCAGCGGCGGAGCCGGAAGGCTCCGGACGGCGTCGAAGTTCTTGAAAAAACGCCTCCCGGACGCTATATTCAATACGTTGCCGATTTCAAAAGTCCAAAGGACTTTCGGCGCGGAGTTCGACGTGTGTGCGACAATTTGGTTCGAGGTGGATAGAATATGGAAAAAGCACCGAAATTGAAGGTCGGAGTGATCGGCGTCGGAGCATTGGGGCGGCATCACGCCCGGCTCTACGCGCAAAGTCCCAACGCCGAGGTGGTCGGCATTTACGACGTCCAGCGCGATACCGCGGCGGCGGTGGGCGAGGAATTCGGACTCAAGGTCTTCCACGACTGGCGCGAACTCGCCGAATCCTGCGAGGCGTTCAGCGTGGCGGTGCCCGCCAACTATCACGCCTCCAGCACGCTGCCGCTACTGGAAATGGGCAAGCACGTGCTGGTCGAAAAACCGATCGCCGCCAGCGTTCCCGAGGCGGAGGCGATGGTCGAATCCGCGAGGCGCCACAACTGCGTCTTCGGGGTCGGGCACGTCGAGCGTTTCAACCCCGCGATGGATTTCCTCGAAAAGTACGCGCACGAAACGCGCTTCGTGGAGGCGCACCGCCTCGCCAAATATCCGCCGCCGCGCCCGGGGATGCCCCGCCGCGGCACCGAGGTCAGCGTGGTGCTCGACCTGATGATCCACGACATCGACCTGCTGCTCCACATGGTGAACTCCGAGGTCGAGCGCTTCGATGTGGTGGGCATCCCCGTCCTGAGCAAGACCGAGGACATCGTCAACGCCCGGATCAAATTCGTGAACGGCAGCTGCGCCTCGCTTACGGCGAGCCGGGTCAGTCAGGAACCGCTGCGGCGCTTCCGGGTGTTTCAGGAGAACTCCTATATTTCGATGGACTACGGGCGGCACTTCGGCATGGTCATCAAGCGCAACCGCATCGGGCTGGCGCGCAAGGACGTGAATCTGGACGACAAGAACGCGCTCGCCGCCGAGTTGGAGGATTTCATCGCGGCGGTCAATCAGAGCAAGCTCACCGGCAAAGTCTGCGATCCGCGCATCCCCGGCGAGGAAGGGCTGAAGGCGCTGCGGCTCGCCGTGGCGATCGAGAACGAGGCGCGGCGCTACAACGAACATTACGGCTTCAAGTTTTCGCCGTGTTCGCCGGATGATTTCGAGTGATCCGGCGTGAAACCGGGACGCCCGAGGACGAGCCGCCGATGGAAGAACTGTTCTGCCGCTGTAAGATAAATCTGCTGCTGCGCGTCACCGGGCGGCGCGCGGACGGTTATCATACGCTGGAAACGCTGTTCTGGCCGCTCGAAAGTCCGTCGGACCGGCTGAGCGCCGATCTCGGGGCAACTCCGGGCATCGTGATCGACTGCGGCGCCCCGGCGCTGCCGACGGACCGCCGCAATCTGGTCTGCCGCGCGGCGGAACTCTATGCGGCGGCGGCGGGGATCTCCCCCGCGTGGCGTTTCCGCCTCGAAAAACACGTTCCCGTCGCCGCCGGATTGGGCGGCGGCAGCGCCGACGCGGCGGCGGCGTTGCAGTTGTTGGAGTCTCGTTACGGAGCGCTGGGGCGCGATAAACTGCGCGAGCTCGCGGTTCGGATCGGGGCGGATGTGCCGTTTTTTCTCGATCCGCGTCCGGCGGCGGCGCGCGGCATCGGCGACGAACTGGAATTTTTGTCGGGGCGGCTGCCGCATCTGCCGCTCGTACTGGTCGATCCCGGCTTCCCGGTGCGCACCGGCTGGGCGTTCGGAAAACTCGACGAAGCGGGGCAAGGCGGAACAAGTGCGGCGCTGCCGGAACTTGCGGCGGCGTTGGAAAGCGGCGATTTGGAGCGGATCGCGCGCAATTTGGGCAACGACTTCGCAGGGGTGCTGATGCGCAAGTTCCCGCTGTTGTCGCTGATCCGGGCGGAGCTGATGGCGGCGGGAGCGTTGGCGGTTGAACTCACGGGCAGCGGACCCGCGTTGTTCGCCTTGTTCCCGGACGACGCGGCGGCGCGGCGCGCGGCGGCGGAACTCGCCGGAAAACAACCGCGGTGGACCACCATCGCGGCGGAGGACGGAATGTGAAAAAAGCGGTATTTCTCGATCGGGACGGCGTCATCATCGAGCAGGTGGCGTATTTGAGTTCCCCCGAACAGGTGGCGCTGATCCCCGGCGCGGCGGAGGCGCTGCGGCTGATCCACCGGCACGGCGATCTGGCGGTGGTCATATCGAACCAGTCCGGGGTGGGGCGGGGGTACTTCACCGCCGCCGCGGTCGATGCGGTGCACGCGCGGATCCAGGAACTTCTGGCGGCGGAGGGCGAGGCGGTCGACGCCTTCTACTACTGCCCGCACGCTCCGGAGGAGAAGTGTTCCTGCCGCAAGCCGTCGCCCGAGATGATCCACCGCGCGGCGCGGCGCTTCGGGATCGACGTCGGATCTTCGCTGATGCTCGGCGACCGGATGAGCGACCTCGAATGCGGGGTCAACGCCGGATGTGCGCGTAACGTGCTGGTGCTCACTGGCTACGGCGCGGAGCAGGAGCCGAAGGTGCGCGCGGCGGGATTTTCGAGCGCGCGCGACATGCTTGCCGCCGTGGCGGATTTTTACGGCGAAAGTTCGGAGTAGGCCATGGAAAACTTCCACTCGCTGCTGTTGGCCTTTCTGGAGATGATCTTCATCTTCATCGCGCTGTTGGTGTTCTTCCAGCAGCGGCGGTCGATAGGGCGGGCGGCGTTCTATCTGGCGTTCGGATTTCTGCAGTTTTTCACCTACGTGCTGATCGCCGCCGACGTTCACGGCTATATCGCCGAGGATTTCAGCTTCTCGGTCGGCGAGCTGGTGTGCTTCATGCCGCTTCTGGCGGGGTTTCTGCTGATCTACATCGCCCGGGGAACACTGGTGGCGCAGCATCTGATCGTCGGCATGACGGCGCTTTTCGGACTTTACTTCTACGTCGCCGAGATCACGATACTGCAATGTTCGTGGAGCGGCTATTCGTTTGCCGGCGGGCTTTCGGCTCCGGCGCTGGAACTGCTGCTGCGCTCCGGGCGGACGGCGATGAACGAGAACGTGTTGCGGCAGCTGCTGGAGATCTTCACCGTGTCGATCGTCTATTCGCGGCTGGACGGCTGGCGCGCTCCGCGCTGGCTCTGCGTGATCGGCGCCTTGGTGGTGTCGCAGCTGATCGGACTGGCGCTGATGGCGCTGACCCGGATCGGAGTCATTCGCGACCTTTCGCTCTTCGCCGGCGACGCCGCCGTGCGGATCGGCGCGGCGCTGCTTCTGGGCGGTCTGCTGAGTTTCTACCTTGCCAAACTGGAGCAGGAGACGCTGGCGCCGCGCAGCAGTCCGCTGGACATCCTCTTCGCCTTCTTCGGCAGTTACGGGCGGAGCAAGGAACTCGAATCCACGCTGCGCGACTGGACCCACCGCTACCAGATGCTGCTCGAAAACGCCGCCGAAGCCGTGCTGATGGTCGACGAAGCGGGACGCATCTCCGACGCCAACAGCGTCGCCGCCGGACTGTTCGGGCGCGGCAAGTCGACGATGCTGCTCGGGATGCGGCTGCTCGATCAGATGAAGATCACCGACCCGCCGGGTTGCGACCTCTCCGTGGAGGAGGGCAAGTCGGTCAAGATCTCCGCGGTGGTGCATCCGGGGACCAAGCGCGAACGGCTGCTGGCGGGCACGCTCGCTTCGCTGACGATCCACGACCGCCGCTACCGCGCGGTGATCTGCCGCGACGTCACCGAGGAGACCCGCCTCGCGAAGGAAAAGGCGGAACTCGCGGATCAACTGCTGCATTCGCAGCGTCTGGAATCGCTGGGCATCCTCGCGGGCGGGGTCGCGCACGACTTCAACAACTATATCCACGCGATCCTCGGACACGTCGACGTGATCAATCTGATGCATCCGCCCGAGGACGAGGAACAGGTGCGGCACCTCGACAAGATCGCCGCGATCGCGGAGCAGGCGGGCAAACTCACCAGCGAACTCCTCGGCTTCGCCCGGAAGGGGCGCTACAAGGTGGAAAAGATCCAACTCCGCACTTTGCTCGACGACCTGATGGGGCTGATCGGTCCGCAGAAACTGCAGGAGGTGGATACGGAGTTCGATTTCCCCGACGGCGACTATCTCATTTCCGCCGACCGGGTGCAGATGCAGCAGGTGCTTTTGAACATCACGCTGAATGCGCTCGACGCGATGCGGGATAATCCGCCGTCGCGCCCGCGGCTGCTCCGCCTGTCTTTCGGCGACGAAGCGGCGTCTCCGCTCGCGGCGGCGCCGCCGCCGGACTTCAAGCGGTCGGGAAAATATCTTTTCGTCGCGGTCGCGGACACCGGGTGCGGCATGGACGCCGCCACGCGCAAGCGGATATTCGAGCCGTTCTTCACGACCAAGCCCATCGGCGCGGGGACCGGCATGGGGCTGGCGATGGCTTACGGCACGGTGAGCAACCACCACGGCTGGATACAGTTGGCGAGCGCCCCGGGCGAGGGCAGCACTTTCGTGCTGTTCCTGCCACGGGCGGCGGATAAGGAACGCAAAACCGGGAGCAGCGCAAAATGAAGATCGTCATCATCGGCGGCGGCGTGGCGGCGTTCGAGGCCGCGACGGCGGCACGCAAGCAGAACGAAACGGCGGAGATCGCCGTCTATTCGCGCGAAAAGGTCGCGCCGTACCGCCGCCCCGCGCTGTCGGGCATGGTGGCGCACGAACTGGAGGACGCGCGCTTTTTCATCAAGGGAACGGCGTTTTTCGGGCAGGAGCGGATCGCGCTGCACCTCGGCGCCGAGGCGGTGAAGATCGATCCGGCGACCCGGACCTTCACCTTGGCCACGGGGGAAACGGTCGCTTACGACAAACTGATCCTCGCCACGGGGGCGCATCCCTTCGTGCCGCCGGTGCCGGGGCTGAACGGCGACAAGGTGGCGGTGCTGCGGGAGTTCAGCGATCTGGAAGATCTGCGCGCCCGCCTCGACTCGGGGAACTGCCGCCGCGTTGCGGTGCTGGGCGGCGGCGTGCTGGGTCTGGAACTCGCGGCGTCGCTGTTGGAGCGGGGGGCTGCCGTGACGGTGGTCGAGGCGGCGCCCGCGATCATGCCGCGCAATCTGGACGCCGAGGCGGGAAAACTCGTGATGGAACACTTGGCGAAGATCCCCGGCTTGGAACTGCGCTTCGGCGCCGGAGCCGCCGGTTGGGATGGGAAAACGCTCAAACTGAGCGACGGCACGGCGGTCGAATGCGACCTCGTCTGCGTCTCCGCCGGAGTGCGCGCCAATATCGAACTCGCCGCCGCCGCGGGACTGCCCTGCGGCCGGGGGATCACGGTGGACGACTCGATGCGCGTCGCGGGATATGACGACATCTACGCGGCGGGCGACGTCGCCGAGTGCGACGGGCAGGGATGCGGCTTGTACAATACCGCGCGCGCGATGGGAAAGACGGCGGGGATCAACGCCGCGGGCGGAAACGCGACCTTCGCGCCCGAAGCGACGCCGGTGCGCCTCGCCGTACTGGGGTTGAAGATATTTTCGGCGGGAGATATATCGGGCACGGGGGAGGGCGGCGGCGATGTGATGAAATACCGCAAACTCTTCCGGGACGAAAGCGGCAAATTGCGCGGCGCGATCCTGATGGGCGACGTCGGCGAAGCCCTGAAACTCCAAGCCGAGATCGGCAAGTAGCCATATCTGCGGTCAGATGAATGCAGGGCTTTGCGGCGCGGTCCCCGCGCCCCGCCCCGCACCCCAAGCGCGCGGTGCGTGCCATTCTGGGGAAGGTTTGGCACCTTCCCCAGAGCCCTTTCCGCTTCCGCAAGGGAAGCAAGTCGGTTTGCAGACACTCTTTTAAACTTCAAGCGGCCTGCGGTCAGTGACCGCCGCATTGTTGCGGCAGCCGCTGACCTCGCGGCCTTACTGCTCGGGTGCACTCGACTTGCTTTTTGACCGGCAAAAAGCAAGCCTCGCTCGCCCCCTGCGCGCTCGCGGGCGACCCGCTCGCACGAAGCGGGTGTGAACAAGACGACCATCATCGGTCGTTTATGCGTTCCACGACAGGTGTTTGGGGTACACGCTGACGCGTATGCGGGCGACCGACCGCATACGCGTCAGCGTGACGCATGCCTTCGCGTGCCGCTGCCCATAACGTACGCTGCGACGGGGCGGGCGGCGTACCGCAACGGGTAACGTGACCCATAGCAAAGACCCGATCCTTGACTCGCCATAAAAGGCGGGTCAAGGTCGAGGGATTTGCGGTTGCCGATGCGGCAAACGACGGTGGTGTATTTCCCCAAGCCTTCGCCGATCGAGGGGACGGCTGTTTTTTGCGCGGCAAAAAACAATTCGCCGTCAACCCCCATGCCCGATATTAAAAAAACAGCGGGAAAAAATGAAATTTTTTCCTCGAGGTGCAGGGTCGGCGACCCTGCCGAGGGGTGCGGGGGCGAGGAGCCCCCGCATCTCCCTAACCCGCAAACATCAGCGCTTGATGGGTACGCCGGTCGCGGGGATCACCGCATAGTAGAGGGTCTGGGCGGGCGGGGCGTCTTTTTCCCACGGGCGGCGGTATTCCAGAGTCAGGTCGGCGGGGGCGTCGGTGAGGAGCGTCACGGTGATGACCGCCTTGCCGGGGGCGCCGCAGACGGGAGTGCTGCCGGAGTTTTCGGGACCGCGGTGGGTGATCTCGACCTTGCAGAGATTGGGGTCGTATTTCGCCATCCACTGGAAGCCGGTGGTCAGATTCTCCTGGAGTGCGATCGTGCCTTTTCGGTCTTTTTCCACGCGCAGGACCGAGATTTTCTCTTTTTTTGGGGCGTTCGGCGGTTCGGCGGCGGTGACGGAGAGCAACGGCAGGAGCGTCAGGGCAAGCAGGGCAAAGGCTTTCATTTTTCGACCTCGATTTGTTTTACCAAAGAGCGGAAGGAGTTTCCGCGTTCCTCGTAGTTTTTGAACATGTCCATGCTCGCGCATGCGGGCGAGAGGAGGACGGTGTCGCCGGGGAGGGCGCGGGCGCGCGCAAGTTCGAAGGCGCGGGCGAAGTCGGTCCCGGCGTCGAAGGTGGGAACTCCCGCGCCGCGCATCACTTCGCCGATGATGTCGCGGGCTTCGCCGTAGATCACCGCCGCGCGGAGGCGCGGCGCGAGACCGGCGAGGGGGGTGAAATCCATGCCCTTTCCCAAGCCGCCCAACAGGATCACTATCGGGCCTGCGAGCGAGTTCACCGCCGCGATCACCGCCGCCGGATTGGTGCCTTTTGAGTCGTTGATGTAGGTGACGCCGTCGACTTCACCCACAACTTCGATGCGGTGCGCTCCGGGTTTGAAGGCGCGTACCGCCGCCGCGAGCTTTATGACATCCGGCGCGGGGACGAGCCGCAGCACGAGTTCGAGCGCCGCCGCGAGGTTCTCCCGGTTGTGGGGCGCGCCGAGGCGCGTTTCCGCGAGTGCGAGGAAAGGCGCGCCGTCGATGTGCACCGTATCCATATTCACCGTGACGCGCCGCACGCACTCATCCGGCATGGAGAGGCCGTAGAGCGGCCGCTTCACATGGTCGAAGATGCGGCGCTTGACGGAAGCGTACTCCGCGAAGCCGCCGCGGTAGCGGTCCTCGTGGTCGGACGCGAGGTTCAGCAGCACCGCCGCATCGGGGGCGAAGCCCTCCGCGAGTTCCAGTTGAAAACTGCTGACTTCGATCACCGCGGCGTCGTAAAGTTTTTGCCCCGCTTCCAGAACTTCGGCGGCGACGTCGGCGACGGGGCGCCCGATGTTGCCGCAGGCGACGGCTTTCACGTCGAGGGCGCACAACAACGAAGTCGCAAGTTCGGTGGTGGTGGTCTTGCCGTTGGTCCCCGTCACCGCCGCGCAGGGGATGCCGAGGTGGTGAAAGCCGAAGCACATCTCGCTCGTCATCGGAACGCGGCTCCGCTGCGCGAGCTGATAGAGTTTCGAGCGCAGGGGATGTACGCCGGGGCTGGCGATCCCGAGGTCGCAGGGGGGCAGTTCTTCCGCTTCGCCGTCGTTCAGGATCACGGAGTCGATGCCGAGGGCGCGGCAGAGGCGTTGTGCCGCCTTGCCGGAGATGCCGCCGCCGAGGATGACCGCGCGTTTGATGTCGGTGTTCATTTGCGCTCCGCGACCACCTTGAGCGCGAGGCGGACCGAACTCATCGCGTCGGCTCCGTAGTACGCGCCGATGCTTTCGGCGAAATTTTCGTCGACCGCCGCGCCGCCGACGAAGATCGGGATGTCGAGTTTTTCCGCTTTGAAGAGTTCGACGACCTCCTTCATGCGGGGCATGGTGGTCGTCATCAAGGCGGAAAGTCCGACGATCGCGGCGCGGTGCTTCACGGCCGCCTCGGCGATGGCGGCGGCCGGGACGTCCTTGCCGAGGTCGATCACGTTGAAGCCGTGGTTGCGCAGCAGCAGCGAAAAGATGTTTTTTCCGATGTCGTGGATGTCGCCCTGGACCGTCGCCAGCACGAAGACTGGACCGTCGGTTTTGCGGCTGCCGGAGTCGAGCAGCAACGGTTCCAGTTCCGCCATCGCCGCCTTCATCGCCTCGGCGCTCTGCAAGAGTTGCGGCAGATAGTACTCCTTCTTCTCGAACTTTTCGCCGACGACGGTGATCGCGGGGATCAGCACCCCGTCGACGAGTTTCTGCGGCGCGATGCCCGCACCGATGGCGCGTTTGAGCGCGGCGAGCGCCGCCTCCTTGCGGCCCGCGACCACCGCGGTGGAAAGTTCTTCTTCCGGTGACCGGGCGGTTTTTTCGGCCGGCGTTGCCGGAGTTGCCGCCGGCGCCGCCGCCGGAGCCGGGGTGAAGCGCTCGAGATAGCGCTCCAGCCGGTCGTCGCAGCCGGTCAGCGCGTCGCGCGAGGCGACGAGGTCCATGATCCCCGGCGCGCTCGGATTGGCGATGGCGAGGTTGAGCCCGTTGCCCGCCGCCATGCCGAGGAACGCCAGATTCAGCTGCGGCCGCCCCGGCAGTCCGAAACTCACGTTGGAAAGTCCGCAGACGGTGTTCATCTTCCGCTCGTCGTGACAGCGGCGGATGAAGTGCAGTGCGACCTGCGCGGCGGCGGGTTCGGCGCTGACGGTCATGATCAGGGCGTCGGCGACGCAATCGTCCGCCCGGTAACCGTATTTGGCGGCGGCGCGCAGAATATTGTCCAGTACTTCGAGCCGCGCTTCCACCGTCGCGGGGATGCCGCGGTCGTCCAGCGGCAGCAGTATCAGCATCGCGCCGTACTTGGCGGCGACGGGCAGTATCTGTTCGATGCGGTCCTGTTCGCCGCTCACCGAGTTGAATAGCGCCCGTCCGGGATACAGCCGCAGGGCGGCTTCGGCGGCGCGGGGGTTCACGGTGTCGATCGAAAGCGGCAGCGGCGTGGTCTTGACGAGTTCCGCCACGGCGCGCCGCATGGTCGCCGCCTCGTCGATCCCGGCGAGACCGAAGTTGACGTCGAGTATCGCCGCGCCCTGCGCGGTCTGTTCGGCAGCGAAGCGCTTGGCGATCTCCAACTTGCCTTCGCGGAGTTCGCCCTGAAAGAGTTTTTTGCCCGTCGGGTTGATCCGTTCGCCGATCACGGCGAAAGGTTCGCCGACGGCGAGGCGGCGGAAGCCCTGCGCCGAGGAGACCATGCCCCGCAGTTTCGCGCCCGTTTCCGGCGCCTCCATTCCGGAAACGGCGCACCTCAGCGCGGCGATGTGCTCCGGGGTGGTGCCGCAGCAGCCGCCGACGATGGAGGCGCCCGCCGCGACGAGGCGGGACGTGAGTTCGGCGAAGCGCTCCGGCGCGAGGTCGAAGACGGTCTTGCCGTCGCGCAGATGCGGCATCCCGGCGTTGGGTTTGGCGACGAGCGGTATATCGGCGTAGGGCTTGAGGCGGCGGATGATCTCCGCCATCTCCTCCGGCCCGGTGGAGCAGTTGCAGCCGAAGGCGTCGGCGCCGAGCGACTGCAGTGTTATCAATGCCGCTTCGGGCGGGTTGCCGGTGAGCGTTCTGCCGCCGGGTTCGAAGGTCATGGTGACGATCACGGGGAGTTCCGGGGCGGTCTCGCGGGCGGCGATCAGCGCGGCGCGCGCCTCCTGCAGGTCCATCATCGTTTCGATGACGAGCCCGTCGGCGCCGCCGTCGGCGAGGGCGGAGATCTGCTGCTTGTAGTTGTCGACGCATTCGTCGAAGCCGAGGTCGCCGAAGGGTTCGACGAGCCGTCCCGTCGGGGCGATATCGCCGAAGACGAGTTTGCCGGGGGCGTTGGCGCGGCAGAGGCGGACCAGTTGCGAGTTGATCTCGGCGGTCCGTTTTTCCAGACCGAACTCCGCGAGTTTGATCGGGTTGCCGCCGAAGGTCGGCGCGTACACGATGTCGCTGCCGGAGGCGAAATAGGCCTGATGCACCGCGGCGATGGTCTCGGGGTGTTCCAATACCCAGGCTTCGGGGGCGACGCCGGGCGGCAGACCGCGTTTCCCCAATTCGGTGCCGGTGGCGCCGTCGAGCAGAACGATGCGCCGTCCGGTCAGACGGCGGAACTCCGATTTGTTCATATCCTCCCTCCCTCCCGTTGCCGGGCTGTATCAAAATGCGGCGCGGAACTTTACGCCCGGCGCAGCGCTTCGAGCTGTTGTTCGCAGACGATCCGGCGGATCGGATCCAGCACCAGTTCGAACTCGCCTTCCATCACGCGCGGCAGATCGAACGACGACACGTTGAAACGGTGATCGGTCACGCGGTTCTGCGGATAGTTGTAGGTGCGGATGCGTTCGCTGCGGTCGCCGGTGCCGACTTGAGAACGCTTGTCGGCGGCCTGCTTTGCCGCTTCTTCGCGCTGTTTGATCTCCAACAGCCGCGCGTAGAGGATGCGCAGTGCGATCTCCTTGTTGCGGTGCTGGGATTTTTCCTGCTGGCTCGCCACCGAAAGTCCGGTCGGGATGTGCGTCACCCGCACCGCCGAGTCGGTCGTGTTCACGCACTGACCGCCGGGGCCGCTGGAGCGGAAGACGTCGAAGCGCAGATCTTCGGGATCGATGTCCAGTTCCACCTCCTGTGCTTCGGGCATCACCGCCACGGTGACGGTGGAGGTGTGGATGCGCCCGCCCGCTTCGGTGGTGGGGACGCGCTGGACGCGGTGGACGCCGCTTTCGTACTTCATCAGGCTGTAGACGTCGGCGCCGGAGATCGAAAACGACACGTTTTTGACGCCGCCCAGATCGGTCTGGCTCTCGTCGAGGATCTCGATCTTCCACTCCTGCCGTTCGGCGAAGTGCAGATACGCCCGCAACAGTTCACCGGCGAAGAGCGCCGCTTCGTCGCCGCCGGCGGCGGGTTTGATCTCGACGATGATGTTCTTGTCGTCGTTGGGGTCGGGCGGCAGCAGCGACAGCTGGATCTTCGCTTCCAACGCGGCGGAGCGTTCTTCGAGCGCGGCGATGTCGGCGGAAATGAGTTCGCGCAGTTCGGCATCGTTTTCGGAGCTCAGCATCGCGTGGTTTTCTTCGATCTCCCGCTTGGAGCGCACCCAGGCGTCGAAGTCGGAAAACAATGTTTCCAGTTTGCGGTGTTCCTGCGTGACGCGGCGGCACTCGTCCGGTTTGGCGTAGACCGCCGGATCGGCGAGTTTCGCTTCCAGCTCCTTGCCGCGCGTGCGCAGTCTGTCGATATACTCTCTGATCTCTTCGGGTTCCATCGAGTGCTCCGCGCCCGTCAAATCAAAAAGGGGCTTGCCGTCCGGCAAACCCCCGATAGTGATGCTGTACCGTTGCCGGCAGCGGGCTTACGCCTGCTGTTTCTTGTAGCGGCGATTGAACTTGTCGATGCGCCCCGCCGTATCGACAAACTTCTGCTTGCCGGTGAAGAAGGGGTGGCACTTCGCGCAGATGCCGACCTTGACTTCGGGGCGGGTGGATTTGATGTGCCACACTTCGCCGCAGGCGCAGGTGACGACCGCATCGCCGTACTTGGGATGGATGTCTTTCTTCATTTTTCGGAAACTCCAAAATATCCGGTTGATATGAAACGACTTCAAACAAGTCTTTTAATATAGCCCGTCTTAACGGAAATTTCAAGCCGGAGGCGGATATTTCGGTTTACCTGACGCTGAATTCGAGCGTGACGACCGCCTTGATCTCCTTGTCGATGGTCGATTTGTCGTAGGTGCCGTAGTCGCTGATGTTGCCGCCACCGGGGGCGAGCACCTGGAAGATCCCCTGCGACGCCGAGAGCAGCGCTCCCACCTTGCCGCCCGCGCTGGAGGCGAGCACCTGAGCGCGGCGGTAGCCGTTTTCGGTGGCGGCGTTGAGGAGCTTCATCTTGTAGGTGTCGAGGTTGGTGATGATGTAGCTGGAACCGTAGTTGCTGACCGAAATGCCGCGTTTGACCAGATCGGTGAAGTTGCGGTTCAGCGTTTCGAGGCGGTCGACGTCCTTGCTGGAGATCTCCAGCGAACGCGACAGCTGGATGTTGTAGATCTCGTTGGTGGTGATGCCTTTTTCGTTCTTCTTGTAGTTGATCGAGATCGAAATGCTGCCCCAGACGATCTCCTGCGGCTTGAAGCCCACCGCGGCGATGTATTCGGTGATCTGTTTTTCAGCGGCGGAAAGGCGCAGCGCGGCGCCCTCCTGCGTCGGCGCGGCGACGGCGACGTTGCCGCTCCAGGTACCGTAGTCGGAACGCACCAGCTGCGAGGCGGAGCCCTTGACCCGAATGGTCTCGGCGCGGCTCATCTTGATGGCGGCGCGGGAAGCGATGTAGGCGGCACAGGCCAGACCGAAGGCGAGGGTGGCCCCGAGCAGGAACATTCCGATACTTTTTTTCATCTTTTTCCTCCAACTTTTTGACGGGGCTAAAGTATAACGTCAAAAGTTTGTCAAATCAAGCGCCGGAAAAAGTTTTTTTCAAAAAATTTGCGATCGCCGGCGCAAAGCGCCGGACCGAGTAGCCGTCCGCCGCGTTCCGCGCCGCTTCCGCCATGGCGGAACGCCGTTCCGGATCGGCCGAAAGCAGCCGCAGCGCGTCGCGCCACTCTTCCGGGGTGGAGGCGTGGAACCCGGTCGCGCCGGAACGGAGCACCACCTGATTTTCGCCTATCGGAGAAGCGACGGAGGGCAGCCCCGCCGCCATGTACTGCAGCAATTTGTAGGCGGATTTCCCGGCGGCGAAGGCGTCGTTGTCGGGGAGCGGCATGATCCCCGCGTGGCAGCGGGGCAAGAGTTCGCGTTCCGTTTTTTCCGACCACGCTTCGATGCGCGCCCCGGGGAACTGCCGCGCCGCCGCGGCGGGCGCGCCGATGAGGAGCAAGTCGAAGCCGATCCCGCACGCGAGATCGTTCAGCATCGGCGCGAACGGCGCCAAGTGCTTTTCGAAGGTGACCGGAGTACCGATCCAGACCACGGTGAAGCGGGGGAATTTTTCTCCGCCGGGGCGCAGCGCGTCGGTGTCCACGGCGGTCGGTATCTTGACCGTGTTGGCGTTGAAACGCGAAAAGTGCTCCAGCAGCAGATCGTTCGCCGCCATGATCCCGGCGGCATTGGCGGCGAGGCGCTCGAACTTGCCGTCCAACGGGCGGCGGTCCCGGTATTTCAAGTACACCGCGTCGTCGAAGCTCAATACATAGCGGCGGGCGCCGATGAGCAGTTTTTCCATACCGTAAAGAATGCCGGGGAAAAGTTCGTATTCGATCCACAGATTCTTTTCGGCGCGGGGGAACGCGAACAGCCGCCGGGCGAGGTCGCGCGCCAGTTTGGCGGAGCGCCGCCGCCCGTTGTACAGGCACTCGAGCGTATCGTCGCCGAACAGGGGGTGCATCCGCACGTCGAAGCCGGCGTCCCGGAGCGTATCGGCGTAACGGTAGCAGCGGAGCCGGCTGGAGGCTCCGAGTTCCGAGTAGCGGGTGTATATCCCGAGTTCCGTCATCGGCGGCTCCCCCGGCAGAAGTTTTCGATGCCGTCGGCGATGGCGGATGCCTCCGCTTGCTGGCGGGCAGGGGAGTTCATCAGTTTTTCCTCGTCGGCGTTGGAGATGAACCCGAGTTCGATCAGCACGGCGGGCATCGCCGAGTGCAGCACCCGGAAATCGGCGAAGCGGACGCCGCGGTCGGCGACTTGCGGCAGTTTGACAATCTCGTTCTGGATCGCCAGCGCGAGCGCGGTGCTTTCGCCCGTGAACTTGGAGTCGTCGCGCGCGTAGACGCTGTAGCCCCGCGCCCGGCGGTCCACGGCGGAGTCGTGGTGGATGCTGACGAAGATAT
>CACZPY010000159.1 GCA_902783135.1 uncultured bacterium | reverse complement strand
CAGATTGAACTTGAAGTTTTTGAAGAGCTCCCCGTCCGGGAGGAAGGATACGAACGTGCCGTTCTTTTCGTTGGATTTTCCCGACTCCTCGCCCGCGAATTCCCCGCGCGAGAAATGCGCTTCGCGGAATTTGCCGTCGCGGAAACTCCGCACCGTGAATTCCTCCGAAAGCGCGTTGACCGCTTTGGTGCCGACGCCGTTCAGCCCGATGGCGAACTGGAACACGTCGTCGTTGTACTTGCCGCCGGTGTTCATGACGGAGACGCATTCGACCAGTTTTTCGAGCGGGATGCCGCGCCCGTAGTCGCGGACGGTGACGCGCCCTTCCGGCGACAGCGTGACGTCGATGCGGCGTCCGCAGCCCATGATGAATTCGTCGATGCTGTTGTCGATGATCTCCTTGAGCAGGATGTAGATGCCGTCGTCGGGGTGCGAGCCGTCGCCCATGCGCCCGATGTACATACCGGGACGCAGGCGGATATGCTCCAGCGCGGACAGGGTTTTTATGGCATCCGCAGTATATGCGGTGGCAGTTTCGGGCATGGGTGAAAAGACTCCTCCGGGTGAACATTCATTATCATCAAAAAATAACACTGGAAAGGGTATTTTTCAAGCAGATTTTCACTAAAATTTGAACGTGAAAGTTGCGCGGCGGCTCCGCCGGAGTTATATTAGAAAACAACGGCCCCCGACCGCTGCGCTGGCGTGCTTGTCACGGCGTAGTGCGAAGCACGAAGACGGAAGCGACAACGAGGGCGGAAGCCTCAAACGGCGCACCGCCACACTTTTTTGGGGTTCTTGAAAATTTAATAAAAGTACCATACGCGCAGGGGTGAGTACGGCGTCAGCCGCACGGAATCCCCGGAGCGCGGGGTCCCCGCAAAAATGTTCTGAAACCCGAGCGCAGCGAGGGCGCGAGCCTCAAATGGCGAAGCGGAACATTTTTTGGGGTTATATGCCGGCTTAGCTCAGCGGCAGAGCAGCAGTTTTGTAAACTGCGGGTCGTCGGTTCGATCCCGACAGCCGGCTCCATTTTTTAATATTCTTAAGAGGTAAACACATGGTTCCTGTCACGTTTCTCTACGACTGGGAGTATCCGAGCGACCGCGATCGGCAGACGGTGATGTACGAATTCGCCGCCAACGGCGCGAAGCATCTGGTGCTGACCGATACGATGCTCAAGATGATCGGGCGCAATCCGCGGCTCTACCGCGAACTGCGGCAGGAAGCGGAACGCGCCGGCTTGGACTTCGTCGATGCCCATGCGCCGTTCCGGGAAGATTGCGACATCTGCTGCCCGGTGCCGGAGATCCGTCCGTTCATGCTGGCGCACCTGAAGATGATATTGCAGATCGTCCACGACTTCGGCGTCAAATGCTGCTGCGTCCACATCGGCAACGTCTTCTATGAGGGGTACACGGAAGAACAGCATCGCGAGGCAACCTGTCGTTCGCTCGACGAGATCTTGCCGCTGGCGGAGAAACTCGACGTGACGGTGTGTCTGGAAAACCTGACCCGCATCTGCAACCATGTGGACGATGTGCTTTTTTACCTGAACAAGTATCCGTCGAAGCACTTCGGCGCCTGCTTCGATTCGGGGCACGCGAACATCATGGAAAAGGGGATGAACTTGCCGCGTTGTTCCGGTACGGCGTCCTTCGACGCGCTGGGGCTGCCGACGCCGTGGGAGCATGACGTGCTCGACCGGATGCTGCCTCACATCGTGAACTGCCATCTGCACGACAACGACGCCTCGAGCGATCAGCATCTGCTGCCGGGAAAGGGGAACATCGACTGGGGCAAACTCGTGCCGAAGCTTTTGAGCGCTCCGCGGCTCAAGTGCGTTCAGAGCGAAGTTATCCCGCTGCGGGCGCAGCAGCCGATCCGACCGCTGTGCGAAAAGTTCCGCGAACTCTTCGGCGAGATCTGACGTCGGCCGGCGCGAGGCGAAATATGGTCCCCGTTACATTTTTGTACGACTGGGAGTATCCGAGCGACCGCGACCGGCAGACGGTGATGTACGAATTCGCCGCCAACGGCGCGAAGCACCTCGTATTGAGCGATACGCTGCTCAAGATGATCGGGCGCAATCCGCGGCTGTACCGCGAGCTCCGCGAGGAGGCGGCGCGGGCCGGGTTGGACTTCGTCGATGCGCACGCGCCCTTTGCGCACGACGTCGATCCGTGCTGTCCCGATCCGGCGGTGCGCCCGTTCATGCTGGCGCATCTGAAGTGGGTGTTGCGGATCGTTCACGATTTCGGGGTGAACAGCTGCTGCGTCCACATCTGCAGCACCTATTACCGCGACTACACCGAGGCGCAGCACCGCGAGGCGGTCTGCCGCACGCTGGACGAAGTGCTGCCGCTCGCGGAGGAGCTGAAGGTGACGATATGCCTCGAGAACATCCCGCGCCTCTGCAACTTCGTCGACGACGTGCTTTTCTATATGAACAAGTATCCGTCGCCGTGCCTCGGGGCGTGCTTCGACTCCGGGCACGCGAACATCATCGAAAAGGTGAAGGACTTTCCCGCCGGGCCGTATGCGGTCTACTACCGCGATCTGGGGCTGCCGTCGCCGTGGGAACCGGACGTACTGGAGCGAATGCTGCCCTACATCGTGAACTGCCATCTGCACGACAACAGCGGCGAGCGGGATCAGCATCTGCTGCCGGGGAAGGGGAACATCGACTGGGGCAAACTGGTGCCGAAACTGCTGACGGCTCCGCGGCTCAAGTGCGTCCAGAGCGAAGTTATCCCGCTGGCGGTGCAGCAGCCGATCCGTCCGCTGTGCGAAAAGTTCGCCGAACTTTTCGGCGGGATCTGACAAACGATACCGCTGCTGAAAAAAAGCCGGACTTCCCGAAGGAGGTCCGGCTTTTTCGTGTTGGCAGGATTTATATTTCGACGCTCAGACCGTCGTAGGCGACGGTTATGCCGTGGGGGGCGAATTTTTCCTGAAGTTCGTCGTGCAGCCCGCCGCCGTTGTGCGAAAAATGGTTCGCGTACACGGGGGCGTCGGTGGCGAGACAGCCCATGTCGACCAGATGCCGCCGGAACGCCAGCGCAGTGTCGAATCCCAGGTGCAAGTGGTATTTCGGGTTCCGGAGGCCCATCGTGCACTCGATCACGGCGGCGTCGAGTTTCACGCCTTCGAGCATCGCCCACGATTCGGGTGCGAGGTCGCCGGTATCGTTGGCGATCAGCACGGTGCGTCCGCCGCGGCGGATCGCGTAGATCATCGCCCCCATGCCGAGGGCGTGGCTCGCGGGAACGGGGAGCATCTCCACGTCGTCGGAACTTGTCCATACGCCGGGCTTGACGAGGGTCGGGCGGAGGCGCAGATAGTCGAATACTTGGGTGGGGTCCACTCCGACGGCGCTGCCGTTGATGAATCCGCGCACCAATTCGCGCATCGTTTCCTTCGAAGCGAGGATGTCCAGCGGGTATTCCGGCACGTCGACGCAGAATCCGGGCGCGTGGCGGTAGTAGAGCTGTTCGGGCGACAGGTGGTCGCCGTGGGGGTGGGTGAAAATGATCCGCCGCAGCGCGGGAAGGTCGATGTGTTCCGTCTGCGACTGCCAGAACGAATCCGGACCGAAGTCGATCATGGTGTCGCTGTCGATGAGGTAACTGCAGCGGCGGCGGATGTCCTTGCCGCCGCGTTTCCGGGCTTCGCGGCAGACGCGGCAGCCGCACCAGAGTCCGGGAATGCCTTCGGCGGCGGCGGTGCCGAGAAAAACGAGTCGCATGATATTTTTTCTCCCTGTATCAGTTTGGGTGGATCCCCACCTACAATACTGCCGGATGTGCGTTTTTGCAACACTTGACCGGTTTGCAAATGGCGTCCGCGCGAACTATATTTTAAAATCTTAATGAACGGGACGCTCGTCCCGGGTATGGAGTGAAAGAAGGTGGATTTATGGCTCCGGTGACATTTCTTTACGATTGGGAGTATCCCAATGACCACGACCGGCAGACGGTGATGTACGAACTTGCCGCCAACGGTGCGAAGCACATAATATTGAGCGATACGATGCTCAAGATGATCGGGCGCGCGCCCAAACTTTACCGCGAGTTTCGTCAGGAGGCGGAACGCGCCGGGCTGGACTTCGTCGATGCGCACGCGCCGTTCCGGGGCGACTGCGACCCCAACGTGCCCGATCCGGCGGTGCGTCCGTTCATGCTGGCGCACCTGAAACTCATGCTGCAGATCGTCCACGACTTCGGGGTCAAATGCTGCTGCGTGCATATCGGCAACATCGTCTATCCCGGCTACACGCTGGAACAGCACCGCGAGGCGGTCTGCCGCACGTTGGACGAGGTGCTGCCGCTCGCGGAGGATCTGAAAGTCACGATCTGCTTCGAGAACATCTTCCGGCCGCTGAATACCGTGGACGACGTGCTTTTCTACATGAAGAAGTATCCGTCTCCGCAGCTCGGAGCCTGTTTCGATTCGGGGCACGCGAACATCATGGAAAACGGCATGGACATCCCGGAGTGCGTTGCGCACAAGGCGTTCGGCGACTACGGTTTGCCGGTGCCGTGGGAGAAAAACGTGCTCGACCGGATGCTGCCTTACATCGTGAACTGCCATCTGCACGACAACAACGCCGCCGCCGACCAGCATCTGCTGCCGGGGAAGGGGACGATCGACTGGGGCAAGTTGGTGCCGAAACTTTTGAGCGCGCCGCGGTTGATGTGCGTGCAGAGCGAAGTCATCCCGCTGCGGGTGCAGCAGCCGATCCGCCCGCTGTGCGAAAAATTCGAACAACTCTTCGGAACTTTGAATTAAAAAAAGGATGGATGGAACGATGATCAAACGCTTTTCCCGGTGGTTCGGGGTATGCGCCGCGATGGGTATCGCGGTCGGCGTCTATGCGGAGGTCAAACTCGACGACTGCTTCGGAGACAACATGGTTTTGCAGCGGGAACTTCCCGCGCGCATCCGGGGCACGGCGGCTCCCGGCGAGCGGGTGACGGTAAAGTTCGCGGGGCAGACGGTCGAAACGACCGCGGACGCCAAGGGCGACTGGATCGCGAAACTTCAGCCGCTTCAGGCGAACAGCGAGCCGGCGGAACTGACGGTGTCGGGGCCGGATAATACGATCACGCTCAAAAACATCCTCGTCGGCGAGGTGTGGCTCTGCACCGGGCAGTCCAACATGTACTACGCGCTGTTCAGCAAGAACCCGAATTATCTGCACACCGACAGCGAGGCGATCACTTCGCAGGCGAACTATCCGCAGATCCGCATCGCGGCGGTGCCGCTGCACGCCTCCGCCAATCCGGAACGCGTATCGCGGATGAAGTGGCAGGCGGCGACCCCCGACAGCGTCAAGAGTTTCACGGCGGTGGGTTACTTATTCGGGCTGAATCTGTATCGCGAACTCGGCGTGCCGGTCGGTCTGATCCGCAGTTGCTGGGGCGGCACCCGGATCGAGCCGTGGACGACGCGGGAAGGCTTCAAGTCGGTGCCGGAGGGCGGCGCGCTTGCGAACTTCATCGCGGCGCGCACCGGCGGTACGGAACAATACCGCGAAACGGCTCAGAAGTTCCTCGCCGCCCAGCGCAGCTGGCTGAAACGCGCCGAAGCGGCGGTGAGCAAGGGACAGGTGCCGCCGCCGGCTCCCGCCGCTCCGGCGGAGTTCGGGACCACCGATCGCTCCACTCCGGGCGCGCTCTACAACGCGATGATCCACCCGCTGACCGGCATGACCGTGCGCGGAGCGATCTGGTATCAGGGCGAGGCCAACATGTACCAGTGGTACGACTACCGCTGGCAGATGCACGCGCTCGTGAACGGTTTTAAAACCGCCTTCGACAATCCGGATTTCCAGTTCTTTTTCGTGCAGATCGCGCCCTACCGCTACAACCGTGATCTGCCGCGCAGTTGTCCCGGCTTGTGGATGGCGCAGCAGCAGTTCGCGGACGAATCGGGCTGCGGCATGGCGGTCATCAACGACCACGGCGACCCGGAGGACATCCATCCGCACGACAAGCGTCCCGTGGGCGACCGGCTGGCGCGTTTGGCGCTGAACCGTACCTACGGCAAAAAGGAAGTCGCCTGCGATGCTCCGCGCGTGGGCGAATTCAAGGTCGAAGACGGCAAGTTCGTGGTGAACTTCAAGAACGCAACTTCGCTTTCGACCGCGGACGGCGGAGAGGTCAAGGGCTTCGAAATTTCCGGCATCGACGGCAAGTTCGTCCCAGCGCAGGCGCAGATCCGGGGCGCGGCTTTGGAAGCAAGTTCCCCGCAGGTCGCGCAGCCGCGCTATCTGCGCTACTTGTGGAGCAACACCGCCTGTGGAAATCTGCGGAACGAACACGGGCTCGTGCCCGCGCCGTTCAAGATCGGCGACGTGTCGCGCGAGGATGAACTCGCCTACCTCAAGAGCCGTCCGGGGCTGATCTACGAGTACGACCTCTTTGCCGGTACCGTGAACGGCGTCATGAAACCCGCCGTCGACCGCGCCAAGGAGTACGCGGGGAAAGAACTTACGCGGCTCTACTATCTCTTCGTGCTCAAGGATAAGCAGGGGAAGACCGTCTTCGCGGATATCTCGCTTGCGCCCTTCACGCAGGATCTGAAGATCGTGGGCGTGCCGGGCTCGGTGGTGCGGCGCAATATCGCGTCGCCGGTCAGCGACCTCCGCATCCGCGGCAACGTGCCGGTGCTGGTCGACGGCGAGGAGAGCCGGACTGGCAATATAGAGTTCTTCTACACGAGTTACGGTCCGCGCAACATCAAGGGCATCCGGTCTGCGAACGACAAGCTCTTCGACGCGGGCGACCAGCCGAGCGGCAGCGCCGATCCGGGCTACGGCTGCCTGCAGTTCCACCGCAGCAACGGAGCTCCGGTCGTGTGCTTCAACCGCTTCTCCGGCAAGCGCAACGCGGATCTGGGCTTCGGCCGCTGCGGGGGCAAGAATCCGGACTGGACCTTCAGCAAAGGCGGCTTGAACTACACCTCGGCGCGGCTGTACGTCTTCGGCGACTTCAAATAACCGCGCGACAATACTTTGCCCATCCCCGACGGAAGTCCCCGCCGGGGATTTTTTTGCTTGAAAAATGTTTGAATGTATGATATTTTAACAACTGCCGGAGCGTTTGAAGCGCTCAGGCGGGCTGTTTAAAAATTTTTTCGGTTCAGTCGGAAACTTTTGTGATAAAACTTGCAATCTTTGTCTACTCAAGGTTTCGGAACTGAACGTGCACAGGATAAATGTGCCCTTTGTGACGGGCGCATTGTCTTTGCACGTTCTGCTTTCGTTGAGTAGAAGGCTTGCAAGTGCCTATCACAGTACGAAAAGCGGAGCGTGCTTTTTTTTGCCCGAAAATTGACCTCCCGCTGTAAGAAAATCGCCTCCGACTGGCAGTAAGTGCAATGGGAGAGCACGGGATCCGGCGTGCGCGATAAAACTTGCAAACCTTCCACTCCTCGCCGTTTTCGGCTCTCCCCATGATCGAAAATGATAATGGCATGGGGGGGTATTCATGAAACTTAAATTTTTGCTGACGGCGGCATGGGCGATGTTGCTGGCGGCGACTCCGGCGGCAGCCGACTACGCGCAGAAACTGCCCGATTTCGGCAACGACCGGGCGCATGCCCGTACGTTGGTGGATGTTACTGCGATCAAGGTGATCGAAACCGAAACGCAGCGCGGAGTGATTGCCTCGTATAAGAGCATCTATTCCGCCGTCAGCCCCAGAAAACTTTCGCCCGCCGGACCGCGTGAAGTGAACACCAACAACCAGCTTATCTTCATCACGGGTCTGGATCATCGCATCATCACCGACCGCAGTTTTATCTTCCACCGCCCTTATGGGGGGAAACACCTGCTGTTCGTATGGACGGACGGCATTGCGACTGTGGAATTGAACGGCAAAACACTCTGCCTCCGCCAATATACGGTGGATAGGAATATAAAGTAGAAAAAACGAGGTTAAAAATGGACAAAAAACCTAATTTCATGCAGCGACCGGTGTTTTACGGCATCCCGATCATTCCGAATCTATTCATGGCGATATTTGCCGGAGGATTTTTGTTTTGGGACTCCATAGTGTTGTCGTTTGTGATGTTTTGGCTCGTCATAATCTGTAAGATCTACCGAAAGAAAGATGACGGCTGGAAGGCATCTCCGGGGTGGATGGTGTTTTTCGGAATTTGTTATGTCCTGATATTTGCAATATCGTTTGTGAACCTTTGAATGACCGTATGGAGATGATGTGATATGTGGCGCAATCTTTGTTTGGTTTTAATTCTCTGCACTTCAATGCCGATCGTTTCGTTGGCGGATATACGGCGCGAGCAATGTTATGATTTGTTGAAAAAAGGGGATATCGCGTTAAAGGAAAAGCGCTATCACGATGCGACAAAATATTATTGGCAGGCGGCGGTAATGGGAGTCGATCATCGGGCGATCAGCAACCTGGGGCATTTTTACAATAAATGGCATAAAAAAACATGGACAGGCTATGACTGGGAGTTACCCGCCAGATACCTCGCCAAAGTAGCGGATGTCGACTATCATGACACAAGGGATCGGGTCCCCGAAAAATATGATGGCAATTTTTTCATTATCGCGCGGGAAAGTTCCATTGTGGAACGTTTGGGAATAGGGGAGCTGAAAAAGAGATGGAGCGGAAACGATTGTTGCGAACGGGCAGTGAAAAATTTGCATAAGCGACTCTATATTGACGGCAAAAACGGCAGAGTCGATATGCGCGCCGTCGATATGGGAGGAGACTTGGGAACGGTTGCGGTTATTGACTCCGATAACGCGATAAAATCTTTTGATTTTGTGGATAAGCCTACTACGGATTGGGAGGTATATGTAAGGAGTCCGCATAATCCGCATACTTTACTTTTGTTCAATAATTTTCATCGCATAGTTTATGAAGAAAAAATGGCGGCTTTTCATCAACTGTGCTGTGTGCTCGGAGCCTCGAAAGCCCTTGTGTATTATCGGAAAACAGAAGGCCAATCTATGAATGCTGCAATTCAAGTAGACGGTGCCGATTTGATGGCTTACTCCTCAGCATCCGCCCAGGTCAAGGCGGCCATCGCTGGTCATAATACGAAAACTGTGAAAACAGCCATGTGCTTT
>CACZPY010000158.1 GCA_902783135.1 uncultured bacterium | reverse complement strand
CAGCGCGGCGCGGTAGTCGTGACCGTAGGCGAGAAGATAGAGGTCCTGCAATTTCTTTTCGGCGCGGGGGGCGACCCACTTGCGCCTGCCGGTGCGCGTCACGACCACGTTGGCGCTGTCGTCGATGAGGCTCCAGCCGTCGCGGGAGAGGAAGCCCTTGCCGAGTTTGAGTTTCGACCTTTTTTCCTCGTAGGTCTCCTTGTTGCGGGAAACGACGACGTCGCCGTCGCAGCGGTCGAGGGTGCGGACGGTGCCCAGCAGGTTGCCGGAGTCGCTGTCGCCGAATTTCCATTCGGCAGACTTTCCGGCGCAGTCGAATTCGACGCGCAGGTTCGATTTGGCGAGGGGCTTGCCGTCGGGCAGGTGGAAGATGCGCATCTTGCCGGTGTCGATGACGTTCCAATTTCCGCGTTTCTTCAGTGTGAAGCTGACTTTGCCGAGGTCGCGGTTCATCACCGCGAGCGTTTCGCGGTCCTCGAAGACGCCGTCCGCGGCGTATTCGAAGCGCGCCATGCGCGGCGTCAGCAGCGCGATCCGCACGCGGGGCGCCTGATAGAGGTTCTCCGGACGGGGTGCCGCCGTTTTGAATGCCGTTTGTTCGAGTTGCATGTCCCTTGCCCTTTATTTTTTATTGACGAAGTGATAAAATTCGATCCATGCCTTGGCGCCGATGGCGTTCGCGGGGTCGTTCATGATCGCGGCGACCTGCTCCCGGTCGAGGAACAAGGTCTCGATGTCCTCGTCCGCTTCCAGCTTTTCGCGGGACGGCGTACCTTCGACGCGGGCGTAGACCAGCGTCACCGCCTCGTCGCACAGCCCCGGACTGTTGAAGACCGGCGGACTCACCGCCAGCACTTCGGCGATCTTCAGCCCCGTTTCCTCGTCCAGTTCGCGCTGCGCTGCGCGGGCGGCGTCTTCGCCGGGGTCGATCAAGCCGGCGGGGAAACTGTAGCAGCAGCCGCCGACCGGGACGCGGAACTCACGCGTGACCACCAGTTTGTCGCCGAAGTACGGTATGATCATCACCGCCTGCTGACCGCCGACGCGGCTCACGAGGCTCCAGCGGCGCTCCTCCCCGAATTTGTTCACATAGGCGCGTTCCTTGAATTCGACGAACTTCGTCCGGGCGAGGACGTTTTCGCCGAGCACGCGCGGAACTGCGGTTTCCTTCATGTTTCGGTGTTCCCCCTCTCTGCGGCGGCGGCCGATTCCCGCCGTCGGTAAAATATATCTTCCGTTTTGCCGCCATGCAATGCCGCGCGGGTGTGAATTTCGTGCTAAAAAGGCGATTATTCTTTGCCTCGACGGTGCGGGGGTGCTATATTTTCACCAAAACCACGTCAACGGAGGAGATGGATCATGAAAGTCGGCGACAAGGCTCCGGAGTTCACGCTTGCGGACCAGAACGGCAAGATGGTGTCGCTCGCGGATTTCGCGGGACGGCGGGTGGTGCTGTACTTCTACCCCAAGGACAACACGCCGGGATGCACCCGGCAGGCATGCGCCTTCGCGCAGAATCACGCGGAGTTCTCGCGGCGCGGCATCGTCGTGATCGGCGTCAGCCGGGACGGCGTCGAATCGCATCGCAAATTCGCGGAAAAATACTCGCTGCCGTTCATACTGCTCGCCGATCCGGAACTTCAGGCGATCGAAGCCTACGGCGTGTGGCAGGAAAAGAAGCTCTACGGCAAGGTCTCGATGGGGGTCGTCCGCACCACCTTCATCATCGGCGAAGACGGCACGATACGCAAGATCATGCCCAAGGTGAAGCCCGATACCAACGCCGCCGAGATCCTCGCCGAACTTCGATAGTCTTCAGAACAGTTCGTCGAGGGATTTCAGCACCGAGGCGGCGATCTCGCCGTCCGCGACCTGAACGGCGAGCCGGGTGCCGGGCTCCACGGCTTTGGTGCGGATCAGCGTCCCGTCGGCGGCGTTGCGCACGATGGCGAAGCCGCGTTCCAGCTGGCGGTGCGGATCGTCGGCGCGGAGCGCGGTCTCCAGCCGGTCGAGTTGAGCTCTCCGGTCGGAGGCGTAGAGTTTCGCCGCTCCGGTGAGGCGCATTTCGAGTTCGTCGAGGTGCTGTTTCGGCAGTTCCAGCATCCGCTCCGGGTGCCGGAAGAGCGGCGACGCGGTGTAGCGTTCGAGTTCGCCGCGCTTGGTCGCCAGATACAGGCCGGGGAGGCGGTGGAGTTCGCCCACGAGCCGGTCGAGTTCCTTGGAAAGTTCCTCGAAGCCCGAGATCACGAGTTCCGCCGCCGCCGAGGGGGTGGGCACGCGCAGATCGGCGGCGAAGTCGCAGATCGTGAAGTCGATCTCGTGACCGACCGCGCTGATGACGGGTATCTGCGACGCGGCGACCGCGCGGGCGACCGGTTCCTCGTTGAACGCCCAAAGGTCCTCCATACTGCCGCCGCCCCGGGTGACGACGATCACGTCGGCGCTGCGCGTGGCGCTCAGGAAGTTCACTGCGGCGGCGATCTCGGCGGCGGCTCCGGCGCCCTGCACCTGACAGGGACAGATGCGGATGTGCGCCTGCGGGAAACGGCGGTCGATGATCTTCAGAAAGTCCCGGATCGCCGCTCCGGAGGGGCTGGTCACGACCCCGATGATCTTCGGCAGTTTGGGGATCGGCCGCTTGCGCTCCGGCGCGAACAGCCCCTCCGCTTCGAGTTTCTTCTTCAGCGCCTCGAAGCGGCGGAAGAGATCGCCCTCGCCGGCGATGCGGAGCGACCGGATGGTGAACTGGTACTCGCCGCGCGCCGGATAGACGGTCAGTCTGCCGTAGGCTTCTATCTTGGAGCCGTTGGCGACCTCCAGTTCGCGGCACTGCTTCGCCGCGCTGAACCAGCAGGCGCGGAGCTGGGAATCGGCATCCTTGAGCGTCAGATAGACGTGCCCCGAGCGGTGGATCAGGAGCGAACTCACTTCGCCTGTGACCCAGAACGGCATCAGCGAACCTTCGACGAGTTCGCGGACGGCGGCGTTCACCTCGGTGACGCTCCAAACGGGTTCGTTGTCTTT
>CACZPY010000157.1 GCA_902783135.1 uncultured bacterium | reverse complement strand
TCTCCGGCAGCGGCGACTTCGGCTGCCGCGTCTCCGTCCGCGGCGGCGGCACCGAGATCAGCGACCTCGTCGACGCGTTCAACACCATGAACGACAACAACCGAAAACTATTCAACGAGGTGCGGAGCGTCACCGACAACGTCGCCCACGAACTCAAGACTCCGCTCACCCGGCTGCGCGGAGCCGCCGAGGTGACCCTCGTCGACCGCGACGCGGGCGAAACCGCCGGGGAACTCGCCGCCGTCGTCGCGGAGGAGTGCAGCGAAATGCTCGCGCTGATCAACTCCCTCTTGGAGATCACCCGCACCGAATCCGGACTGGCCGGATTGAACGCCGAACCCGTCGAACTCGGCGAACAGCTCCGGCGGGCGCACGAACTCTTCCTTCCTCTCGCCGAGGACCTCGGCATCGCCTTCTCGCTCGAACTGCCGGAAACTCCGCTCCATATCGACGCCGACCGGGTGAAGCTCCAGCGCGTCTTCTCGAACCTGATCGACAACGCGCTGAAATTCAGCGATTCCGGCGGTAAAGTCGCCATTCGCCTCGCCGACGGCGGCGGCCATGCCGTCGTGACCGTCACCGACACCGGGTGCGGCATCTCCGAAGCCGATCTGCCGCACATCTTCGAGCGGCTGTACCGCTGCGACACCAGCCGTTCGCACCCCGGCAGCGGTCTGGGGCTGACCCTCGCCGCCGCCATCGTCCGCGCCCACGGCGGCACGATCACCGCCGCGAGCGTTCCCGGACGGGGATCTACCTTCACCGTCACGCTGCCCAAGGCGAAAGCGGAGTCGCCGACATCATGAAAACTCCGCCCGACGCCCCGAAAAAACGCGCCGGACGCAACCGGACGCTCACCCTTTCCCCCGCCGAGTGCGCCGAGTGGGAAAAGACGCTGCTCCATCCCGCGTCTCCCCTGCGCCCGGAGGACGCCGCCGACCGCCTGATCCACGGCGACCTCCGCGACGTCGCGCCGCTGCTGCCCGACAACTTCGCCGACCTGCTGATCGTCGACCCGCCCTACAACCTCGACAAGGAGTTCAACGGCCGGCGCTTTTCCGCCCTCGACGACGACGGATACCTGCAATATCTCGGCAGCTGGCTCGACGCCCTGCGCCATTGCCTCAAACCCGACGCCAGCATCTACCTCTGCGGCGACTGGCGTTCGTCCGCGGCGGGCTACCTCGCGCTCTCGCGCCGCTTCAAGGTGCGCAACCGGATCGTCTGGCAACGCGAAAAGGGCCGCGGCGCCGCCCGCAACTGGAAGAACTGCACCGAGGACATCTGGTTCGCCACGGTCGCGGACGACTACCATTTCGACGTCGATGCCGTCAAACAGCTGCGCCGCGTGATCGCCCCCTATCGCGAAAACGGCTCCCCCAAGGACTGGAGCGAGACCCCCGACGGGCGCTTCCGTCTGACCTGTCCCTCCAACTTCTGGGACGACCTGACCGTGCCCTTCTGGTCGATGCCCGAAAACACCGACCACCCGACCCAGAAGCCGGAAAAGCTCGTCGCCAAACTGATCCTCGCGAGTTCCCGCCCCGGCGACCTCGTGTTCGACCCCTTCATGGGCAGCGGCACCGTTCCGGTCGTCGCGCGCAAGCTCGGCCGGCGCTTCTGCGGCGTCGAGATCGACCGCGAGTACTGCTGCCTCGCCGCCGCCCGCCTCGCCCGTGCCGCAAACGACCGCGGGATCCAGGGATACCGCGACGGCGTTTTCCTGGAACGCAACTGCCGTCTTTCCAAGGATCCGCCCGCCGTCAAGTGATCTTTTGCCGCGATTTTTTCGCGCACTGCGGGCAATAAAACCGGCAGAAGACGCGTTATCATAAATGAAAGCGGCCCCGCGGGGCCGCATGACGCACCCGGAACAATACGAAAGGATATCCATCATGGAAGAGAACAAAGAAACGAAAACGGAAAAGACCTGCAGCTGCAAGAGCGATATGCGCGCGTTCATCATCGCGCTGCTGACCGCGATCATCGTCGTGGCGCTCTATCACTTCGCGCGCGGCTACTGCAGCATGAGGCGCCAGATCGTGCGCGCCGGCATCTGCAAGCAGCAGGTGGTCTTCGTCCCCTGCCGCTGCTGCCAGCCGTGCGGCGCGCCCGGCCGGATCATGCCGCCCCCGGGACGCCGCATCGGCGATCCCCGCATGCATCATCACATGCGTGACGGCAAGTTCCGCGGCAAGGGTTTCCCCGGCAAGAACGCCCCGGCGAAACCGGCGGCCGATCCGGTGAAAAAGGCTCCCGCCCCGGCTCCCGCGCCCGCCCCGGCTCCAGCGCCGGCGAAGTGAACGCCTGCCGGATGAATTGAAACGCCATAGCGCCGGACTTCGATCCGGCGTTTTTCATATCCCGGGGAAAAAAACCATCCGCACGCGGACGGAAGATTTGAAAAGCAGCGCGGCACCGTTTATATTTTTCCCGGGACTCGAACAACATAAACGCAACATACGCAAAAGCGCGCACACGACCATGGAAGAACCGACGAAAGACACCTCCGAAGAACGCCGCGCCTCCGTCCCGGACGATTACGAGCCGACGATCCGGATGCCGCTGCCGGAAAAAACCGCCGCCCCCCCGGGGCACTCCGCCGGAACCGGGGACCATCCGTTCGCCCATTCGGAAAAGTCCGCGGTCGGCACGTTTTTCGAGCACATTTCCGGATTCTTCCACCGGCGCGGCAGCATCATCGAACCGATCGCGGTGCAGGAGCCGTCGCCCGATGTTTCGCTCGATCCCACCGACTCCGAAGCGTTTACGCCGCTCGAAAAATCCTTCGAGCGCGGCAAGGAGCTGGGCGCGGGGGGGCAGGCGCAGCTTTTCCTCGGCTTCGATCTGCATCTGCGCCGTCAGGCGGCGGTCAAGTCGCTGCGCCCGGAGCAATGCCGGGTGCCGGAACTGCGGGAAAAGTTCATCTCGGAGGCGATGATCACCGCCCAGCTCGACCATCCGGCGATCGTCCCCGTGTACAGCATCCACCGCGACAAGAACAATCAGCTGCATCTGGCGATGAAGCTCGTCAACGGGCGGCCGTTCCAGAAGTACCTCGGCGATATGGTGCGCCGCTACGACAGCGAAGGCTTCTCGGCGCGCGAGGAGAAGCGCTCGCTCGACTACCGCCTCGAGGTGTTCCTCTCGATCTGCGACGCGCTCGAGTACGCCCACAAGCGCAACATCATGCACTGCGACCTCAAGCCCGAGAACATCATGATCGGCGAATCTCACGAGGCGTACCTGATGGATTGGGGGCTCGCCCAGCGCATCGACGACTCCGAACCCGTCCCCGGATCGTGGCAGGCGCCGACGGAGGTCACCGGCACTCCGCGTTTCCTTTCGCCCGAAGCGGTGCGCGGCGAACGCTGCGACAAGCGCGCCGACATCTACGCGATGGGGCTGATCCTCTATGAGATCGTGACGCTCGAATACGCCTATGCCGGCAAGGATCCCCGCGATACGGTCAACCGCATCCGGCGCGGCGAGATGCGTCCCGTGACCCACCGCTACAAGTACCCGATCCCGGTCGATCTGCGCAAGATCATCCTCAAGGCGTCGGCATGGGACCGCGACAAGCGCTACAAGTCGATGGAGGAGTTTTCGGAGGATGTGCGGCGCTTCATCCGGGGCGAGGAGGTCTCCGCCAACCCCGACGGCGCCTTCGCCAAACTTGCGCGCTGGGGTTACCGCCACCGGCGGCTGATGCTCGGCACGGTACTTTTCGCCATCACGCTCGGCGCGCTCGGCGTGGCGTTTTCGCTCTACGACCGGATCAAATCCGCCCGGGTCGAGGCGGCGCAGGCGGAGTTCCGCCACCACCGTTCGCGGGAGTTGAGCCGCCTGTTGGGATTCGCCCTCGGCGCCAGCCGGTCGCTCGACCGCCAGATATCCAAGATGGAGTACGGTCTGCACTCGGTCACCACCGAAGCGCTGCTGCTGCTCAACGCCAAGGTGACCATCGACGGCGATCCGCCGATCTATTCGCTCCTCGAACTCCACGATCCGGCGAAGCGTCCCGCTTCGGTGCTCTATTCGCCGGGATTCGGCTTCACGGTGGATCTGGACAACATCGCCTACCATATCGCCCGCGGCAGCGCTCCCGAAAACTACGCCGACCGGGTGAAGCGGCTGACGCTGCTGCAGCCCATGCTGATGCGCACCATCGTCGAAAGCGGCAACGACTCCGTGCTGTCGGAGGAAAATATGGCGAAACTCCGCGAGCGCGCGTTCGAAAAAGGCATACCGCTGGTCAGTCTGTACTTCGGCTTCCACGACGGACTCTTCGTGACCTATCCCGGCGAGCTCGGCATCGACGGCGGCGGCGTCTACGACCACCGCAAACGCCCGTGGTACGTGGGCCGGGTGAAGAACAAAAAAAGCGAAGCGCTCCAATGGGGCAGCCCCTACCTCTCCGTCAACGACAAACTCGTGATCACCTGCACGCTGCCGATGATCGACACCAAGGGCAAAAACCACGGGATCGCCGCCGCGGATGTCTCGCTGCCGCAGATGATCGAGGAACTCCGCGGCGAGGGCAATCAGGATAAGGCGCTGCTCGCCAAGAGCATCGTCGACCTGGAGGGCAATATCATCGTCGACCTCGGCGAAAGTTTCCTCCGCGACGCCGGCAACAACTATCAGGTGGTCGACGGCAAACTCAAATTTCTGCGTTATCCCGATCAAAAGCTCCTAAAACAGATGATCCGGCGCCGCGCCGGGTACATCATCCGCCGCGAAAACGGTCGCGAGATCGTGTACGTCTTCGCGGGGATGTTCTCGGTGCCGTGGTTTTACATCGAAAAACTCGATCTGGACAAGGCGCTTGCGGAACGCGGCGTGGTCCGGCCGCCGGAGCGCTGAACGATGCCCCGGCGCGAGATCAGCCTCTCCGCGGCGGAGTACCTCGACCGCGAAGGATTGCCGCTCCGGCTGATCCGGCGCGACCCCGAAGGGGAGTTTCCGCTGCACCGCCACGAATTTTCCGAACTCGTAGTGGTCTTCGGCGGCACCGGCACCCACCTCGCCTTCGGCGAACGTCACCGCCTGTCGCCGGGCGACGTGTTCCTGATCGGCGAACCGGGACCGCCGCACGGCTTCGCCGACACCGACCGCCTCGCGCTCTACAACGTGCTCTTCGACCGCCGGAAACTCGCCGCGGCAATGCAGTCGCAGGCGTATCCCGTCGTCGCGGAACTCGCTTCATTGGAGATCGTCCCCGGCGGCGGAGTGCCGCTGCACCTCGGCGCCGGAGAACTGCGCGACGTGCTGGCTATCCTGCGCGGCATGGAACATGAACAGGGGCACTCGCGGAGCTTTTCCGCGCTGGCGCTGACCGCCCGCTTCATATTGCTGCTGGTGGAACTCGCCCGGATCAAACGCCGCCGTCCGGATCGCGGCAGCCGCAGCGCCGATCTCCGCGGCGACGAACGCTTCGCGGAGCTGCTGATGCTGCTGACGGAACACCCGGAACGGGATCTTTCCCGGCAGGAACTCGCGGAAAAACTGTGCGTATCCGAAAGTACGCTGCAGCGGCGCTTCCGCAGCCGCACCGGATTTTCGCCCCACGGATATCTGCTGCAGCTGCGCCTCAAAAAGGCGGCGACGCTGCTGCTGGAAAGCGAACTATCCGTCGGCGAGGTCGCCGCCGAAACCGGCTTCGCCGACAGCAACTACTTCTGCCGCTGCTTCCGGCGCTACGCCCGCTTGTCGCCGCTCGAATTCCGCCGGCGCAACCGGCTGTGAGCGCGAATATCCTACTGCTCCCGACGCTCCTTGCGGAGCCGGCGCCGCTCCACGAAGGACTTGATCGCGTAGTAAGTGAGCGGCGTCATCACCGCCGCCAGCAGCGCTCCGCCGACGAAGAACGACAGCACGAGTTCGTGACCGAGCGAGAAGAGTTTGCCGTAACTCTGCTCGCTGATCAGCGAGTTCATGGCGTCGCCGATCTGACGGTGCGAAAGGTTGCCGCCGATCAGACGGTTGCCGATCAGACACTGCACGGGATAGATCAGAAAGATCGTGAAATGGTTGGTGATCAACGTCCCCACCGAGGCGCCGATCTTGCTGCCCCGCAGCAGGAACGCCGTCGGCAGCGACAGTATCAGCTGAAAGCCGAACGGGATCGCGCAGCCGTAGAACATGCCGATCGCCCATCCCCGGGCGATGTACTCCGGAGACGCCGTCTCGCGCATCATCTTGGCGCACAGCGCAAGGTACTTGCGTTTTATGTACCCGGCAAAACCCAAAGCCCGTTCCCCTCCGTATCGTATTGCCGCCAAAGTCCGTCCGGGGCGCGATCCGCCGCGGACACAAATTCAATATAGCATCGGCGAAGAGCATTTTCAATATCCCTCCCCGCGCGGTCGCGGCTTGAAAAAGCACCCGTGCTTCGTTATATTACGCATTCATAAAAAAGGAGTCTTTCATACCGCGATGAAATGGTTCGACACATTCGTCTCCGACACCCTCGGCGGCACCGGCAACCAGTTGTTCTTCCGCCCCGGCGACGACCGCGTCCGCACCGGAAGGATCTACTACAAGATCTTCCACGGCGGCAGACACCGCTATTCGCTGCTGTTTTCCAACATCATCGACAGCACCTACAAGGCGGAGTACTCGAGTTACGCCAATCTGGTCTGCGACCAGTGGGAGATCGTCGACGCCCGCATCGGCATCTGCAAAACCGCGGCGGCCGACATGGCGGGCGAAGTCGAAGCGTTCGTTCCGCTTGAATTTTCCGGTGCGGCAGGCAAAACGGTCGCCCCCGGAGAGTTCTTCACCAGCGATCCCGTCGAACTCGCCCCGGAGCCCGGCGACTGCCTCTGCGTCGAGATCGCCTTCCGGGGCGCGATGATCCCGTATCATCTGGAATCCATCTTGCCGACCTTCGTGGCGGAAAACGGGCGCTGGATACCCGACAAACGCGTCCCGGCGCCGGGGATGATCGGCTGCGATCGCCCCGTCGCCGCCCGGATCGGCTACTTCGGCGACTCCATAACACAGGGCATCGGCACGCCGCCCCACGCCTACACCCACTGGTGCGCATTGGTCGCCGACGCGCTGGGCGCGCGATATTCCCACTGGAACCTCGGCATCGGCTACGGCCGGGGGCAGGACGCCGCCACCGGCGGCGCGTGGTTCTACAAGGCGCGACACGTGGACGCGGCGGTGGTTACCTTCGGCAGCAACGACGTGGGCCGCGGGCGGACGCTCGACGAAATGAAGCGCGATTTCGCACACCTGATCGAACTGTTGAAGGATTCCGGAGTCGCCGTCTTCCTGCAGACGCTGCCCCCCTTCGACTGGCAGGGGGAGTTCCTCGAACGCTGGAACGCCCTGAACGCCTATATTTCCGCCGAACTTTCTCCGCGCGCCGACGGATTTTTCGACGTGGCGCCGCTCCTCACTTCGGGCGCGCCGGAAGCGGGCAGATGCAAATACGGCAAGCATCCCGACGAAGCGGGATGCCGGGTGTGGGCGGAGGCGCTGATCCCGCGGATGCGGGAGTTCCTCCAACGGATCGCCCCGGCGGAAAGGAGCTGAAAAATGAAAGATCCCGCCGCCATGAAACGCCATCTTTGGGATATCCGCGTCACCGATCCGTCGCCCGCGAGCGACTTCGCCGCGGCGGAGTTCGCGCGGCTGATCGTCCGGCTCGACCCGGACGCCGGAGCGGAAGTTGCTCCGGGGCGCTTCTCCCCGGAAACGCGCGCGCTGTGGATCGGCTTGGACCCGGCGCTGCCGCCGCCCCCCGCCGTCGACGACCCCGAAGACGACGACGCGATCCGCATCGAAGTCGCCGCCGGAGCCGGCTTCATCACCGGCAGCAACGCCCGCAGCGTGCTGATCGCCGTCTACCGCTTCTTCCGCGAGGCGGGATGCGTATTCGTCCGGCCGGGGAGAAGCGGCGAGGCGATCCCCCGGCGCGACAGCGCGGCTCTGGCGGTGAACGTCTGCGAACGCGCGGCTTTCCGTCACCGCGGGATCTGCCTGGAAGGCTCGGTCGGCATCGAAAACGTCCTGGAGACGATCGACCTCGCCCCCAAACTCGGCTTCAACGCCTTTTTCACCCAGCTCTTCCGTCCGGGCTTCGCGTTCCGCCGCTGGTACTTGCACCAGAACAACCCCGAACTGCTGCCGACCCCCGTTTCCGACGCCACGATCGACGCCTTCGTCCGCGACTGCGACGAGGCGATCCGGCGCCGCGGACTGCACCACCACCGTATCGGTCACGGCTGGATCTCGAAGCTGCTCGGCATCACCAGCAGCGCCTGGCACGAAGCCAACCGCGAGGAAGAGGTCGCACCCGACCGCCGTCAGCTGATCGCGCTAGTGAACGGCGAGCGGAAACTCTTTTCCGGCTCCGGCATCGACACCAATCTGTGCTACGGCGATCCCCGCGTCGCCGATCTGCTCGCCCGCGAGGTCGCCGCCTACGCCCGGGAAAATCCGCAGGTGCGCTACCTGCACTTCTGGCTCGCCGACCACGCCAACAACCAGTGCGAATGCGAGCGGTGCCGGGACCGGCGCCCCGCCGACCAGTACGTGGAATTGCTGAACCGCATCGACGAACGGCTGCGCGCGGAAAACTCCCCGGTCAAGATCGTGTTCCTGATCTATCTGGATCTGCTCTGGGCTCCCGTCGAAGCGAAACTCGACCACCCGGAGCGCTTCGTGCTGCTCTACGCGCCGATCCGGCGCAGTTACTCCGTGCCGATGGCGTCGGATACGGGGCACTCCGCCGCGCCGTTCCGCCGCAACGACTTCGTCCCCACGCCCGAAGCGGGCGGCACGCTGCCCTACCTCGCGGCGTGGCAGAACGTCTTCTCCGGCGACAGTTTCATCTTCGACTATCACTACATGTGGGACTACCTGAACGACCCCGGCGGCATCGGCTGCGCCCGGATCATGACGGAGGATGTACGGAACCTCAAAGAGCTGGGTCTGAACGGCATGATGAGCTGCCAGAACCTGCGGGTGTTCCTGCCCTCGGGCGCGGGCATGACCCTCATGGGCGACGCCCTGTGGTCGGGGCAAAGCGACTTCGACAATCGTTCCGGAAAATTCTTCGCCGCCGCCTTCGGCGCCGACGGCGGACGCGCGTTCGCGTTTCTGGAACACCTCTCGCAGGAGTTCGATCCGCCGGTGCTGCGCGGAGAAAAACCGATCCGGTGCGCCTCCGCCGCCGCCCGTTACGCCGCGCTGCCGGAGTACATCGACGCCTTCATGCCGGTGACAAGAAAAAATCTGGACGCCCCCGATCCGGTGATCCGCCGCTCGTGGGAGTGTCTCGCCTTCCACGCCGAAGTGTGCCGGAAACTTGCGGAACTCCTCCGCGCCTTCGCCGCCGGCGACGCCGCGGAGGGCGACGCCTGCTGGCTGGCACTGCGCCGCTTCGTATGCGAAAACGAATCCGCCTTCCAGCGGGAGTTCGACGTCTTCGAGTTCATTCTGGTCTGGGAGAACAAGATCCTGCCGCGCTTCCGTTCGCAGCGGGAAGGCGAAGTGGAGTGACCCGCGGCGCGCGGTCCATGAAATGAAAAAACGCTCCGGAGTCGGAACTCCGGAGCGTTTCAGCAACGTTATGCCGCTCTGGTCAGCGCATCGGACGCGGCTCGCGCGGACGCGCTTCGTTGACCACCGCCTTGCGGCCGCCGATGTCGCTTCCGTTCAACGCTTCGATCGCCGCACGCGCCTGCGCGTCGTCGGCCATTTCGACGAAGCCGAAGCCCTTGGACCTGCCCGTGTCCCGGTCATTGACGATTCTCGCCGCGGCGACTTCGCCATAGGCGGCGAAGATCTCGCGCAACTGGTCGCGGTCGATGCTGTACGGCAGGTTGCCAACGTAGATGTTCATTACTTTTCCCAATCCTTTCTGCTGGTTTTATGAATCGGACCGTGCCTTCCTGTCGGCATGCGGCCGGCGATCCCCTGTTCATATCCCGGAAACCTCTCCCGGCTCCCGAAACCCCTTCGACTTTTCTTCCGCTTCCACATGATATCCCGCCGATTTTTTCGCATCGCGTCAAACCGGGAACGGCGGAATGGATACGGGCGGAAAACTGCGGCGGGAACTTTGGAAAACCGCCGGACGGCGGTCGGTTCCAATTGTGCGGAGGCTTCAGAACTTCGTAAAAAAAATACCTGTAAAAACTTGCTCGAAATCAATGTATGGCTATTATTATACCCAAAATCAGTTAAATGTCAATAGGTAAGAACAAGTTTTTTCGACTTTTTTTGAGTTTTTTCCGGTTTTTGGCGAAAAATCCGCTCATCCGGCGAGTTGCGGCGAAAAAAACGTCTCGTCCGCGGAACTTGCGGCGCCCCGTCCCGCCGCTGTTGATTTTGAACAACTCGCGGTGTATATTATGTTTCCGGCATCGGGAGCGGCGTCGCGCCGCCGCCCGGAATGGGGACGATGACGCCGGCATCGCAACAACGGACCCCTCCTGTCGGAGGGAAAAAAATACGGAGTTCCTGCCATCATGAAGATCTACAACTTCTCCGCGGGGCCGGCCATGCTGCCGACCGAAGTCATGCAACTGGCGCAGAAAGAATTCACCGACTACTCCGGCAGCGGCAGCGGCATCCTCGAACTTTCGCACCGCGGCAAGTTCTTCCAGCCGGTGATCGACCGCGCCGAGGCGAACGTCCGCAAGATCCTGAACCTTTCCGACGATTTCGCGGTGATCTTCGTGCAGGGCGGCGCGAGCATGCAGTTCGCCATGATCCCGATGAATCTGCTCAACGGCGGCACCGCCGACTACGTCGACACCGGCGTCTGGAGCAACAAGGCGTCCAAGGAGGCCAAGTATTTCGGCACCGCCAACATCGCCGCCAGCAGCCGCGACGACAAGTACGACCACATCCCCGCCCGCGATACGTGGAAGCTCACTCCGGGCGCGGCGTATCTGCACATCACCAGCAACAACACCATCGCCGGCACCCAGTACCGCGATCTGCCGGACGCTCCCGCCGGCGTGCCGCTCGTCGCCGACATGTCCAGCGACATCCTGTCGCGCCGCTTCGACGCCAACAAGTTCGGTCTCATCTACGCCGGCGCGCAGAAAAACCTCGGTCCCGCCGGTCTCGCGCTGGTGATCATCCGCAAGGATCTCGCCGCTCGCACCGACGAATCGAAGGTGCCGACCATGCTCCGCTACTCGACCTACATCGAGAACGGATCGATGTTCAACACTCCGCCGACCTTCGGCGTCTACATCCTCGCGCTCGTGACCGACTGGATACTGCAGCGCGGCGGACTCGCCGCATTGGAGGAGATCAACAACGCCAAGGCGGCGAAGCTCTACGGCTTCCTCGACGGCAGCAGCTTCTATCAGACCCCCGTCAAGGGCGGCGACCGTTCGCGCATGAACGTGGTCTTCCGCACCCCGAACGACGAACTCGACGCCAAATTCGTCGCCGAGGCGAACAAGGTCGGGCTGACCCAGCTCAAGGGTCACCGTCTGGTCGGCGGCTGCCGCGCGAGCATCTACAACGCGATGCCGATGGAGGGCATCGACGCGTTGATCGCCTTCATGAAGAAGTTCGAGACGGAGAACAAGTAAGCGATCCGTTACCCGGCATTACGGCGCCGCGTCCCGTTTCCGGGACGCGGCGTTTTTTCTTCGGGATCTACGGCGCGGATGAGCGGTATGCGGCGCGTTCCCGTTCGCGATACTGTTTCGGGGTCACGCCGGTCGCCTGCCGGATCAGTTTGCAGAAGTAACTCTGATTGGCCAATCCGGAGTGTTCCGCGACCTCCTTCAGGCTCATCTCGGTGTTCCGCAGCAGCCGCAGTGCGCGCTGCCGCCGCAGCGAATCCAGATACGCCCCCGGCGACACCCCCATCTCCTCCCGGAAACGCCGGTTCAGCGTGGTGCGGTGGACCCCCAGCTTCCGCGCCAGCGCCGCGACGGTGAGTTCCGGCTCCCGCAGGTGGTCCCGAAGCAGATCGAGCGCGCGCCGGACCTGATCCTCCGCCGGAGCCGGTTCTTCCGTGCCGCCCATGCGGGCGAGGATCTCCGCCGCCACCGCCAGCGCGTGACGCTGACTGTACATGGTCGCCTTGCGCACCAGTATCTCCAGTTCGAGGAACAGCTCCGCCGGGCACTCCCCGGAGTACATGCCGCACCGCGGGTAGCCGTAGGATAGCATGAAATCCGCCGCCGCCGATCCGTCGAACGTGAACCAGTAGTAACGCCACGGCACCGCCGGATCGCACGACCGGTGATGATGCACTTCTCCGGGCAGATGAAAGATCGTCTCCCCCGGGCGCAGGACCGCTTCGCCTTCGGGAAGCAGAAACGCCCCCTGTCCCTGTACGCACCAGAACACCTGAACGAAGGGCTTGTCCGTCTCGTACTCCTCCCACCCCGGTTCCGCCTCGTTGTAGCCGGTGGAGCGGATGTGGATCGGCAGCGGCAGGGCGGGCAGCGACGAGAGGTCGGGACGGCCGACGATCTTACGCATTTTTCATCAAAAGCATCATGATTTCATCGTTTTTGTTATTGTATAACCATAAAATACCGTTATTTTAGAGTAAAAGCAAGCGCTGCCACGGCGTGTTTTTCACAGGAAAGGCCAGTACCATGAACCGCAAGGAAGAAGTCCGTCATCTGCTCTCCCTCTCCATCCCCGAACTCGTCAGGGAATCCAAGGGACAGCTGAAACTCACCGAAACGCTGGAGGAACTGTACGAATTTCTGGCGGAGGAGATGGTCGCGGAGTTCCGCAAGGCCGCCGCCGGAAACAAGATCGTCAGTTTCATCATGCCGGTCGGCCCCACCCAGCCCTACCGGATCATGGCCGAGAAGATCAACCGGGAGAGCGTCTCGCTGAAAAACGTCCGCTTCTTCTTCATGGACGAATATGTGGACGACGAAAAGGACGAACTGATCCCCGAAAGCAGCCCGCTGAGCTTCCGGGGGCAGATCGGCGGATTGTTCTTCGACCGGGTCCGCCCCGAACTGCTGATGCCCCGCGATCAGGTGATCTTCCCCCGGCCCGAGATCCTCGCCGAGTTGCCCGGCATGATCGAACGCGCCGGCGGCATCGAGGTCTGCTTCGGCGGCATCGGCATCCACGGACACATCGCGTTCAACGAACCCGCGCCCGGCGTGGCGGAGAGCGATCCGCGCATCCTTGACATCAACGAATTCACCCGCACCATCGACTCCACCCGGCACAAGGGCGTCGGCGGCAATCTGGAGAACTTCCCCCGCCGCGCCGTCACGCTGGGCATGAAGCAGTGCCTCGGCGCGCGGAGGATGCTGCTCATGACCCGCAACGAATCCACGGAGTTCCTCTGGGCAAACACCATCATCCGCATCGCCGCCGCCGGACAGCCGGGCGACGACTATCCCGTGACCTACTGCCGGAGGCACCCCAACTGCATCATCGCCAGCGACATCGCCACCGCCACCGCGCCGAAATTCAACATCTGAGGCACGACCGATGCGCTGTATCGACGCACACGCCCACCTGACGCACGGCCACCGGGGGTTTCACGAGTTCGCGGATTCCGGGGTCTTCGACGAGATCTGGCTGATGGACCTCGACGGCATGGACCTGAGCGGCGAAGTCATGGCGACCTCGGACGAGGTGCTGGCGGCGGCGAAGGCCCACCCCGGCGTGGTGTTCGCCTTCGGGCACCTCGATCTCGGCGCCGGACCGGACGAGATCGACCGGCTCCGGGACCGGGGCTTCATCGGGCTGAAACCGTACAAACCGGCGACGAACTGGAACGACGAAAGGTACTATCCCCTTTACGCCCGCGCCGAGGAGCTGGACATGCCGATATTGTTTCACACCGGCATGGCGGTGCGGGTCGGGAACTACGCCGAACGCAAAAACGGTTCCTGCGGCTACGGCCCCTCCGGGATGCGCCCCTCCTATCTGGCGGGGATCGGCGAGGCCTTTCCCAAACTCCGGATCATCGGTGGCCATCTGGGCTATCCGTGGTTCGAGGAGACCGTGCACAACCTTTACTACTGCCGCAACATTGTCCACGACGTGAGCGGCTACCGGCACTACGAACTGCTCCACGAACTTCTGCGGATTTTGGACCGCACGGCCAACGAGGGCAGCGACCGGATGCTGTACGAAAAACTGTTTTTCGCCACCGATCAGTTTTACGGGACGGAAACGGCGATGCGGACGGCGCGGAAACTCAAGGACTTCTGGATGCTGAACTTCGAACTGATCGGTTCGATCTACCACCGCTGGGGCAGACCGGAAGCGGCGGAAAAGTTCTTTTACGGCAACGCCCACGCGTTCCGGCTCGGCGACTGCCCCCGCGGGTAGCGATACTTGACATCGGATGCGACCGCGGTTATTTTAAACGGCATGTGCTCCCGGTCGACGGGGGCGAAAACAAAAAAAAAGGAGAGTGTTGCTCATGTTCGGAAAATTCTTCACCGCCGCGTTGCTGGCGCTCGGCATCTCCGCCGCCGCTTTCGCGGGCGACTATGCGAGTATCGACCTCAACTACTGGTGCCGCGGCAATCTGAAACTTCTCACGCAGAAACTTCCGGACGGCGTTACGGTCAGCGCCAGAAAGAACTACTCGCAGAAGAAGTTCTCGCACATCTGCTACTACAAGATCAACGTCGACCTCACCAAAGTGCAGGAGTTCGCGCTCGAGTTCGAGGTCGTCGACGTCGGCGACAAGACCGACGGCGCCAAGATCGTGCCGTCGATATCGCCGTTCCGCGATCCCAAGGACGGCAAGAAGGCGGAGGTCGAGTGCCTCGAGTTCGAGTTCTGCGACGAATCCGCGGAAGGTCTGCCGTGCAAGATCACCAAGTGGAAGAGCATGATCCCCGCCGGCGTCATCGTCAACGTCGGCGAAAAGGTCACGATCAAGGGCAAGTTCAAGAAATCCGAGTAAGCACCCCGGATCCTGAATGCAAAACGCGCCGGAAGGGCTCCTCCCGGCGCGTTTTTTTTACGGTTTGCCGCCGCTTATTCCTGCGCGGAAAAATCGCTCTTGCCGGCGCCGCATTCGGGGCAGACCCAGCTTTCCGGCAGATCTTCGAAGGCGGTTCCCGGAGCGATGCCGTTGTCGGGATCGCCGACCGCGGGATCGTAGACATAGCCGCAAACGTCGCAGACATACTTCTTCATTTTTTTGCTTCCTCCGTATGTTGTTTCACCCCTTCCGCGCCGCCGGGACCGTCGTCCGCCGCCGGTGCGGATGAAAAATCGTTCTTGTCGTCCTATTCGGCGGCGAGCTTCGCCAGCAGCGCATCCGCCAGAGTCACTCCGGCGGCGCGGATCGCGTCGAGTTCCGCCGCCGCGGGCATGTACTTCGCCTGAATGGGGGCGACCGGCTGTTCCGCGCCCATCGCCTCCAGCTCCGCCGCGATCTGCTTGGCGCCTTCGCCGCTCCAGCCGAACGAGCCGAAGGCGAAACCGATCTTGTTTTTGGGACGCAGACCCTTGACGTAGTTGAGCACATCCGCCATCGCGGGATACATCTGGTTGTTCATGGTCGGCGCGCCGAAGGCGATGATGCCGGAGTTGGCGACCTCGGTCATCACGGCGCTGCGGTCGCTGACGTTGAGGTCGGTCACGACGACTTCCACTCCGCGCGAACGGATGCCGTCGGCGAGCGCGTCGGCGAGGATGCGCGTCGAGTTCCACATCGTCGAGTACGCCACCAGAGCGCGTTTGCGCGGCTTCTGCACGGCGCATTCGCGGTACAGATCGACGATCCAGCGCCAGTCGCCGCGCCACAGCGGACCGTGATCCGGCAGCACGAGTTCGATATCCAAGTTCAGTCCGGGCAGCGAATCGATCAGCTGCACCACCTTGGGCGCCTGCACGTTGAGGATGTTGGCGAAGTACTTGCGCGCTTCCTGTTCCAGCACGCTGCCGTCATACTCGTCCGCCCAGAGGCGGCTGCCGGCGAGGTGCATGCCGAAGGCGTCCTGCGAAAAGAGCGCCTTGTCGAGGTCGTAGTAACTGACCATGCTGTCCGGCCAGTGGAGCATCTTGGTGTCGACGAAGGCGAGTTTGCCCGCGCCGAGCGGCAGCGTGTCGCCGGTCTTGACGACCGTCGCGTCGATATCGTAGTACGCCTTGAGCGTCTTGGCGCCCGCGACCGAGGCGAAGAGCTTTTCGGGCTTCACCGCGTCGATGATGCGCGGCAATGCCCCGGAGTGGTCGGGCTCGGAGTGGTTCGAGATCACATAGTCGATCTTACCGGGATCGACCACCGACGCGATCCGCGCCAGAAGATCGTCGGCGAACGGCGCCTTGACCGTGTCGATCAGCGTGATCTTTTCGTCCATGACGAGGAAGGCGTTGTAGGTCGATCCGCGCCCCGTCAGATAGCCGTGGAAATTCCGGACGTTCCAGTCCACCGCGCCGACCGCGTAGATGTGCGGAGCGATCTGCGTCGCCGTCAAATTGGTCTTCATCGTATCTTCTTCCTCCCTCCCCGGGGGTGTGTGGTTGCCGTTATAACAATATAACACGGTATACCCCTCCGCAACAAGACGGAGAAGGGTTTTTTATCCCATTTTTTTCGGATTCCGCGCGTTTCGCGAAGACGGCGGACTATTCCTGCTTGAGGCGCCGGACGTCGTCTTCGGCGAATTTGATGACGCTTTCGAAGCGGCCGGCGTTTTCGGAATCGGCGGCGACGAGAGACTCGTGCGCCTCCTTGACCGTCTCGGCGCCGTGGAGCGGCGTGGCGTCGGGAGAAGCGGCTTCAAGGGAGCGCAGCAGATCCGGCGGCGCCTCCTCCACGCCCTTGAAGTCGAAGAGGCGGCCGACGCCGAGGTCGTGGAGCAGTTTCTTCAACGGATCGCCCGCGCCGAGGATCTCGACTTTTATCTTGAGCTTGGCGCCCTTCAATGCGAGCATAGTCAAGACGCCCATGAAGGTAGAGTCCATGGCGGTGCACTCTGACAGGTCGATGCAGAAGCGCCCGAAAGTCGTCAGGCTCCGCACGAGTTCGCGCAGCGGCACGGCGTACTCGAAGTTGGCGCGTCCCCGCGCCTTGACGAGGTACACTTCGTTGCGGTTGGCGATCCGGAGGTCGATGTCACGCATGATGTCCTCGTATCCTTCTCTTACTTGCCGATGACGGCCTTGATGCGGCGGACGCCGCGGCTCGAACTTTCCTCCTTGAGGATCTTGAAGCTCTTGAGGTCGCCGGTGTTTTCCGCATGGGGTCCGCCGCAGATCTCCTTGCTGACGTCGCCGATGGTGTAGACCTTGACCCGCTCGCCGTACTTGTTGGCGAAGAGCCCCATCGCGCCCGCGGCGCGCGCCTCGTCGACGCTCATTTCCTCGCACTTGACGGGGATCTTGGCGGCGATGGCGTCGTTGACGATCTTTTCGGCGGCGGCGAGCTGTTCCGGCGTGACCTTGTCGGGGTGCGAGAAGTCGAAACGCAGCCGTTCGGCGGTGATGTTGCTGCCGCGCTGCTCGACGTGGTCGCCCAGCACCTTGCGGAGCGCCGCCTGCAGCAGATGGGTGGCGGTGTGGAGCTTCGCCGTCTCCTCGGAGTGGTCCGCGAGGCCGCCCTTGAACTTCTGCTCGGCTCCGGCGCGGGAAAGTTCCTGATGCTTGCGGTACGCCTCCTCGTATCCGGGGATGTCGACCGTGAAACCCTGCTCGCCCGCCATCTCGATCGTGAGTTCGATCGGGAAGCCGTAGGTCTCGTACAGATTGAAGGCGTTCTTGCCCGAGATGACCTTCTTGGTGACAAACGGCGGCACGCGGTCGATGAGTTTCTGCAGTTCCTTGATGCCGTTGCCGAGGGTGGAGGCGAACTGCGCCTCCTCGCGGTCGAGTTCGGCGATGATGGTCTTCGCGTTCGCCTCAAGTTCGGGGTAGACCGCCTTGAAACTGTCGATGACGGCCTGCGCGATGGCGCTGACGAAGGGCTTTTCGATGCCGATCTTGCGCCCTTCGCGGATCGCGCGCCGGATGATCCGCCGCAGCACGTAGGGCTGATCGACTCTGCCGGGGGTGATGCCGTCGGCGAGGATGAAGCTCGCCGCCCGCAGATGGTCCGCGATGATGCGTTCGGAGCTAGAACGCTGCGCCGCGGGCACGGCTTCGACGCCGCGCACCGCGTCGAGGGCGGCGAAGATCGGCGCGAATATCTCGGTCTCGTAGCAGCTCTTCTTGCCCTGCAGCACGGCGGTCACGCGCTCCAGCCCCATGCCGGTGTCGACGTTCTTCTGGGCGAGGGGCACGAACTTGCCCTCGGCGGTCTTGTTGTACTGCATGAAGACGTCGTTCCAGATCTCGACCCAGCGCTTGTCGGCGGGGTC
>CACZPY010000156.1 GCA_902783135.1 uncultured bacterium | reverse complement strand
TCGCCGGGATCGTAGTGCATGCGCACGGGGTGCGACTTGATGGTGATGCCGCGTTCGCGTTCGAGGTCCATGCCGTCGAGCAGCTGATCGGTGAGGTCGCGTTTGGCGACGGTGCCGGTGATCTCCAGCATCCGGTCGGCCAGCGTGGACTTGCCGTGGTCGATATGGGCGATGATGCAGAAGTTGCGTATCTTGCTCAATTCGGACATGGAAAACTCTTTCTTCCTTTCTGCGGTTATACCGGAGATAATATAGCACCTCGACAAGTGCAACTCAAGAGACGGAAAAAAATTGCAAAATCGCCGTTCGCGTGATATTGTATCGCCGGACAGGGAGCAAAAACATTCTCATCATGGACAAGATCATCATCCGCGACCTTCGGGTCAACACGCTGATCGGCACGCTGGAGCGCGAACGGACGCACCGGCAGGAAGTGCGCGCCGAACTGGAGCTGTTTCTGGACCTCCGCGCCGCCGGCAGAAGCGACGATTTGATGAGATCGGTCGACTACTCCGAGATCGCCCGCCGGACGCGGGAGATCATGGCGGAGGGGCGTTTCCGCCTGCTGGAAGCGCTCGGCACGGCGATCGGCGACATGCTGCTCGAATATCCGCAACTGGATCGTGCGCTGGTGCGCCTCGCCAAACCGCGCGCGCTGGATTTCGCCGCGGCGGAGATCGAAATGGAGTTCCGCCGCCGCGACGAGGATCTGGACGAACCCGCCTTCAAACGGCGCAACGTCGCGATCGACGACGGCCGCCGCCGGGCTCCGGGAGGACGCGACGATGGCTGAGCGCGCTTCCGGAGCGGAGGAACGGATCACGCCGATGATGCGGCAGTATCGCGAGGCTAAGGCGGCGCTGCCGCCCGACGCGGTGCTGCTCTTCCGGCTGGGCGACTTCTACGAGGAGTTCTTCGAGGACGCCGAACGGGTCAGCAAGGTGCTGGAACTCGTCCTCACCAAGCGGCAGGGCTACCCGATGTGCGGTTTTCCGTACCACGCGCTCGAAAGTTATCTGCCGCGTCTGATCGCCGCCGGGCTGAAGGTGGGCATCGCCGAGCAGATGGAGGATCCCAAACTCGCGCAGGGGATCGTGAAGCGGCAGATTACCCGGATCGTCACCCCCGGGACCGTCACCGACGGGACCTTGCTGGATTCGGGCTCGAACAACTTTCTCGCCGCCGCCGTCAAGGAGGGGGAGTCCTTCGCGCTCGCGCTGCTCGACGTCAGCACGGGAGAGTTTTCGGTGACGCTGCTGCCGGGCGCCGTCGAGGTCGTCGGCGAACTCGCCCGCTTCCGGGTGCGCGAGTGTCTGGTCGCGGCGGAGTCGCGCGCCGAACTCGCCGCGGAGCTGCCAGAGGGCGACCCCGGCAAACTGTTGTGGACCGAATATCCCGATCTGGAATTCGACCCGGCGGAAAACGACCGGCGGCTCTGCGAGCACTTCCGCGTATCGACGCTCGACGGCTTCGGCCTGCGGGATCATCCGGGCGCCGTCGCCGCCGCGGGCGCGGTGCTCGCCTACGCCACCGAAAGTCTGCGGCAGGAAGCGGGGCACGTCACCGAACTCGAGTTCCGCATCCACGACGACGCGCTGCAGATCGACGCCGCGACGCTCCGTAATTTGGAGATACTCGAAAACCGCTCCGACGGCGGCAAGGCGGGTTCGCTGCTCGGCGTGCTCGACCACACCAGCACGGCGATGGGGGCGCGGCTGCTGCGCTCGTGGCTGTTGCGGCCGCTGTGCGACCACGACGGCATCGTGGCGCGCGCCGACGCGGTGGAGGCGTTCGTCCTCGACCCGCTGACCTTGGAGGAGCTGCGCGAGACCGCGGGCGGCGTCCGCGATCTGGAACGCATCACCGGCCGGGTCAACATCGGCTCCGCCACTCCCCGCGACCTGCAGAATCTGGCGTTTTCGCTCGGTCATCTGCCGGGGGTCCGGCAGCTGGTCGGGTGCTTCGACGTGCCGATACTGACGGCGGCGGCGGAGAAGATCGGAGATTTCCGGGAACTCACCGAGCGCATCAACGCGACGATCGCCGACAATCCGCCCGTCAGCGCGGGCGAGGGCGGCGTGATCCGCGC
>CACZPY010000155.1 GCA_902783135.1 uncultured bacterium | reverse complement strand
TTTCGGCGAAATTCTCTGTTTTTCTCCCCTTAAGTCGTGCCGTCCTAACGATTTTCAGTCTCCAAGTCCTATCCCCAAACGGTCTCCATTTGGATAAACCGACCTCAAATCAAAGGTCGCCGGTTCCGCGACAAATGCGGAATGGCTCCAAAAAAAATCTCCTGAAAGTAGTCTCTGCAAATGGTGTTCATGATGGACTAACGGACAACCGCCGACTTTTCCAAAAACGGCGCGTTTCCGGGTGCAATGCTCACCTCCCGCCGTAACCGCCACTACCCTGCCAATCGCCGCGACAGCCCCTTTAAAACGCAAAATGCGGTCGGAATCGCTCCCAACCGCCCGTTGACACAACAAACTACTCCATGCCGAGTTAAAGTATGTCTCAGCAAAGCAATGTCGTCAAAACGGATGTTCTAACTTCATCTGTCCTCATCATTATCGTCGGGAGTGTTGTCCATAAGTAGTCGGTAAGATAATCCAAGTTCGTTTTCGGCATCGGGGTCGCAGCCGAGACGGATCAGTTCAGAACGCAAATTGTCCGTCTGTTCATAGTTGAAAAACGTGTTCCAAAGCGCGGTGTTGCCCCACGGATCGCGTGTTCCGGCAACGACTCCGGGACACTGCCGCTCCAGTTCGTTTACTGCCGCGACTGCGAATTTTTCCTCGGCGCATCGGCAAACCGTCAGCAGCCACTCCTGCGGCGAGCGCAGTTTGAATACCGTTTCGGGGTAATTCGCCAACAGGTAGGTAAAACACTTTACGGCATTGGCGCCGATCAGATATTTGAGCAGTGAATCGCTGATCCGCCGATTGTCGAGATTCCGGTTTATCTCGAAAACCGAAACGGAGTCGTCTCGGATCCCCTGCCGCATCGCATCGGAAAAGCGAGGCTCCCTGCGGAGGAAAATGGCAAGCCGCCCGGCGTAGGCATCGCGGTCGTTTTTGCCGATACGAAAGACGTGGTGGTCCCAGGCGCTGTGGTTGTACCACCAGAAGTGCGGCAGAACGGCATCTTCCTGCGGCAGCGCCGCCCGCGTACTGACGGCGAATACGGCATGAAAACACAATGCCCGGCGATCCGCGGCGATCCTCCGGTCCGCGACGATCTTCGCGGTGTACTGCAAACGCTCGTCCTGGGCAGCCAGCAGCTGGTATATCCACTCCAGATGCGGACGCTCGAAGCGCGACATCCACTCGGGTTCGAGCATGTCTTCGTGATTTTTCAGCGAAAAGTCCAGATACCGTCCGTTGTCCGCATACTCTGCAAAGAAATTCCTAAAACTGTTCAGACTGCCTCGGCGGATGATCCGCGACAGCAACTGTTCCTGCGCTTTTCTCAATTCGAGCAGCTTTTTCCAATTTTCGGCGATGACCTGAATTGTATTTGAAGTCATGATCCCCTTCAGCCTCCACATCACTTCGCCGCATAAAGGCAAAGCCGGTGTATATCCAAAACCGTCGTGTAGATCATCAGCGCGATCAGCAGAACGGCGAAGATGACGCACAGCGTCTTGACCAGCCGGTCGCTCGGGATCATTCCGGTCGCCATCTCCAAACATCCGAGAAAGATATGCCCGCCGTCGAGCACCGGCAGCGGCAGCAGATTGAAGACCGCCAGCGAAAAAGACGCCATCGCTATACAGAAAAAAGTCCAGTACGACCTGCCGCGGCGGACGGAATCGAAAAAGGCGATGCCCACTCCGACCGGACCTTGCAGGTTGCGGGGGCCGACATAGGCCCTGCGGGGAGTCAGTCCTACTTTGTTCAAGACCGCAAAAGCCATGCTGCGCAGCGCCATCCAGTTCATTCTGCAGGCGCGGGCGAAGAGCCGCAGGGGCGTCGGGTGATCGTATGATGCAATGTCGGCTTCCAGAGTCATGGGCACATATCTCATCGCCGCGACATCGAGAGTAAGTGTTTTATCACCCCTGCGTATCGTCAGTCGGCAAGGCTGGTCTTTCATGAGTCGAACCGATTCATTCCAAAGCGCGGGATCGGTCATATCTTCGTCGTTTATTGCGATCACGACGTCGCCCGGTCTCACTCCAGCTTTTGCCGCTGCGCCGCATGGGTTCACATAAGTGACCTTCAGCAGTTCCCCCTCGTCATCCAGGCGCGCCCCGGTAAAATAGCTTTCGAGATCACATCCGGTATTTTTTACGGGGACCGGTTTTACCGAAACATCCAGAAGTCGTCCTTCCCGCTCAAGCGTCAGGCGGACCGGCTCGCCCCGCGAAAAACCCAACGCCAGAAAGTACTGGGCACGGCTGGGAATGTGCCCCCCGTTGATGGCAACGAGCTTGTCCCCGGATCTTATTCCGGCTTTTTCCGCGATCCCCCCGGGGACGGGATGGAGATCGATGGGGATCTCCGGCTTGAAAAACGGACAGGCGAGATGTTCCTGCCTGAAAAATCGCGGGGCGGCGGGATTCACGCACGGAGTGTAGCATATCGTAAACTGCCGTCCTTCGCGTTCCACGCCCAACTCGACCTGCCCGACGGTGAGCTGAGTCGACTGCACGAACTCGCCCCAAGTGCAGAAGAAGTCCTTCCCATTGAGTTTGACGATGCGGTCGCCAGCTCTCAGCCCCGCGGCGTATTCCGGGCCGTTGCGGTCGATGTCATACACGGTGATCGACCGCATTCCGGGTGAATCCTGCGGCATCCCCCCTATCCAGACGACGACGGCCGCCAGCATGCCGCCGAGGATATTGAAAAGCGGACCGGCCGCGGCAATGATGACTCTGGCGAGCGGTTTTACCCTCGGAAGCGCACCCCGATCGTTGTCGGGAACCGATTTTTCGGCAGCGACATTGAGTTGTGGAATCTGGCAATATCCCCCCAGCGGCAGGCAGCCGATGCGGTATTCGACATCATGAAACTTTTTGCGCCACACCGTCAGAAAGCCGATGGAGAAGGCGTCGACGCGCAAGCCGAGCAGCTTCGCCGCCAGAAAATGCCCCAGTTCGTGCAGAAAGATGCACCCGCCGAAGATGAATATCACGGCGATTACGGAACCGGTCGTCAGAAAACAGTTGTTCATGGTTATCCAGCACGAATTTAGGTTACGGAACTCAATTTCGAAGCACGGTTTGGTCACGCGTTTTTTTTCGACTCCCCGTAATGCGATCCAGAATCTTTTGCCAAAAGCTGATTTTTTCGCCCCAGCTCCCGGGCTCCGACTCGTCGCGATCTTCCGCGAAGCGCATCGTTTCCGGCGCAAAACTCATCCGGCAGGTACCGCGCATCCCGAAACGGTTGCCGATCACCACAAAGGTCACGGGGACCGTGCCGTCATCGAATTTCGCCTTCATGCGGTCGCGGCTCAAGCTGATCGCGGCATCCGCCAGGTCGAGTTCTGGAATATGCGTATCCCGTTTTTCGACGGACACCAGCGCCAGGATCGGCACGTCCAGATCCTGCGCCAGTTTTTTCAGCCGCGGAAGATGCTCCATCCGGGCGGGATCGACGATCACCAGACCGAAGTGCTTTTCCGCCTGCCGTTCGGCGAGTTCGCCGTAAAAAGCCTCATCCGTTGACCGACTGTCCATGAAGAACAGCGGACAATCCGCGACCTTTGTGACGACCTCGGTGAGCCGCTTCAGGCCTTCGCTCCCATGGTCGGTGTCGTAGGAACAATCCGCCCCGGATGCGATGGTGAGCAGCCGGAATGCGAGTTCCGTATGACCGTGTGTCGAGCAGTAAAGCACCGGAACCGCCGGGTCTTTACCGATCAGATGGTTTGCGATGTTCAATGCGAAGGCGGTCTTGCCCTGCGCCGGAGGGGAGACCAGCACGGTCAGACATCCCCGACGCATTCCCCGTGTCAGATTGTCGAACTCGGGAAACCCGGTCGTTTCTCCCTCCGGCTTCTCGCACATCAACGTATCTACCAATATCTGCACCGCGCCGGTGACGGATTCTTTCAGTGTGAACATTGCCTGACTCCTATTTTGAATGATTGTATCTTCTTCGATTTGCCGCATTGCGGCATAAGTTTTTTTATTTTATAATCAATCCCATATGGCATTCCAAAGTTCCATGATGCCATATCCGACGCCGATCGCCACGGCGACCGGAGCCGCTGCCACACAAACCGTGCCGAGCGCGGTCCCCGCGATGGCGGAACCTGCCATCGCCGCCGAGATCCCAGCCCCGGTCACGGTCGCCGCCGCGCCCGCGGCAGCCCCGGAAAGCATACCGCCAGCGGTGTCCTTCACCACGATGCATCCGGCATCGGCGATATCCATTTCGCCGTTCGCCACCGCGAGCGAATTGGTTATCAGCGATATGCCGCCGGCAAAAGCTCCGCCGAAAACGCCGCCGGATCTCGCCGCGGCTGCCGCCGCCTGCGTCACGGTAATTTGTCTCGCCGCACCGCAACTGCGTGCCAAAGATTTGGTAGTCCGCGAGGAGATCCCGGTGTCGCACATCCTTTTTGTCATGCCGTGGTTTTCGGCATAGCGGTTGAAGGTCGTCGCCGTTTCGGTAGTTCCCTTCAGCGTCACGCTGTTGTACTGCCCCGACCTGACCCGGCGTATGGTGTCGCCGAGACTTCTGGGGGTGTCCTTGTATTGGATCCGGTGGACGATCCTGCCGTTGCGGGTGATGAAGGAATCCACCGCCGTTGCCGTATGGGAACGGTTCAGTATCTCCCGGCACCCGTTGAACGGGTTGAAGTTGGTTCTGTCCGCGCCCATGATTTCGAGGATGTGGCCGTTGAGATTGTTGCAGCCGCCGGCCCGTTGGAGCGCACGGTATTTAACAGACGCCTCGTAGGCGAGTTTCCCCCAATTGCCGACGTTCTGACGAAAGAAACGTTTTCTCATGCGTTCCTCCTGGTTTGAGCAGCACCTTGCGCCGCCGTTGCGGGCCGGTCAGTTCCGATCACCCCACTTGTCGGCCAAATACAACCCGCCGAGGATCCCGGCGATCCCTACGACCGCAAACAGTCCGAGCATTTTCAGGTTTGCGTTAGCGCTCTGCGGATCGCCCGTCTGCTGCCGGCAAACCGATGCGTCGCCATAGTTATGCTGGGCGGGCCAATACGCCGGAGTTGCGGCAACTGCGGGAGCCATGAACTGCGCGCGTTGCTGCTGCTGTGCGTAGTACAATAATTCTCGATTTTCCTGCTGCTGCGCGGATATCAGCTCGAAAGCTTCGTCAACGCGCTGGTTCATCGCTTCGAGTGCCGCGAAAATCCGATCGGCGTTCCTCGGGCTCATGTTGTTACGGTTGTTGAAGTTGCGATGGTTGTGCATGATGAAACCTCCTTGAGTTGTTCATCGTTGATTTTTTTCGGCGGAACCGGAGGAGCCCACGCCCCTCGCCGGCGAACTTCGCTTCGGCTTGGTTCTCCGTCGAAACCTTTCGAGGTCCCGCCTGTCGTTTGCCCCTATACTAGCAAGTTGCGTGCCAACTTTGTTTTTTTGGCATTTTCAGCTCGATTTTCCGCTTGAACCCGGGAAATTCGGCGCAAAAGCACAAAAAGTTTTTATATTTATAAATAATATTTATTTGATATTAGCGGTTTTGGTGAGCTGCGAGAGGATATTTGGGGCAGACGCGGACAAGAAGGTGGAACCGGTCGAGCCGGAGGCAGGCGTCACGTTTCCGCCCGGCACGGACTCCGAACGATCCGCCGACGCAAGCGCGTCGACCGCAAAGCCGATGCGATACGAAAAAGCCCCCATCCGCGAGCGCGGATGCGGGCCGATCGCCGAACGGTGTCTGCCGAGATCTAAGTCTTTTTTTGCCCCTTTGCGTCCGGCATGCCGTCCGCCACCCATTTCATGATCTGGAGCATGCCGTGCAGCAGTGCTGCCCAACCGTCCTCAGACAGTCCGTTGGTCGTCTTGTCGTTTTTGCCGTGCGCCGAGATCTCGGACGTCACCGTGTAAATGTTGTCTATATATGAAAATATATATTTTGGCGGCCACGAGGGTGGGGTTCGAGTGGAGAAAAAACTAGACATCCCGCGCCAAAGTTGTATGTTCTCCCCATACGCAACGTAGTAATCGGTTTTGGATGCTATCAAATTCGCCCCCCAAGGCTTTTGCCTCTGCTGGTTTATCGATTGAAAATATGCCTCTACGTCGGCTTTGTTGCCGGAACAGGGAAATTTTTTCAAGTTATTCAATAAATCTTTCCATTCTTTGAAATCAAAGAGGTCGGCTGGCTTGTTTTTCGTTATAACATAGTTAAGATTTTCGTTGTAAGAAGATTTCTTGTTGTTCAACAGATTTCTGGGAGTAACATCAACATCGGGAACAAAACAATTATTGTAATATGGATCGCGTGCAATATGCCTCACCACCGCCTCGATCATACGCCGAATAATCACTCCATAATTATTATTCCAATGGCGACGTATGCGAAATTCCGTCAATATCTTGATGAACCCAGGTTCGTTTTCCTTCTCCTCCATCAGTTGACCAAATACGCGTTTTACACTATCAGTGTCAAATATTGTCCGATATTTGGCTCTGGTAACGGATTCATCCAAGCACAAAAGCCGGCTTGTCAACGGGGGGATACCCTGAACGATTTTCTGATCCTTTGCAAAAAAACCGCCGTCTGTTTTAATCGCCCCTTTGTCGATGGTTTCCGGTTCACGAACGACAAAGGGGCTGAATTTAAAGGCCTTTTCGGGCCCCCCGTTGGGCGAATTGGCGGTCAGAAAACACAGCTTTTCAAAGGGAACACCCGCATTTGTCAATCTGAAATAAAGATAGTCTCCCAAAAAACCTCCGAAATAATCAAAAAACTCCTTGGTAAAAGTATTGTCGTATGTGTCGACGTCTTCGTAGTAAGATAATTTTCGATCTATGAATATCATGGCGAATTCGTTTCCGCCGCTGATGTTTTCCACTCTGCGAATTGCGTCTCGGAAGGATGTTGCAAAGGAAATGCCGTTGCGATC
>CACZPY010000154.1 GCA_902783135.1 uncultured bacterium | reverse complement strand
GCGGCGAGGTGTAGATCGCCGCGACGAACAGCATATTCAGTGCCTGCCGTCCGAAAATCGGATGATGCGCCGTGAGGAACAATCCGACGAGGGTACAATAAAACACCGGATTGAACGCGCTCAGGAAATTTGTCCCGGCAACGGCAGCCGGAGAACCCGATACCGGCTTCGACGACATACAGAAAACTCCAAATCCAAATTGTTCCGGATCTCCAGCCCTCCGGTACTCTGCATAAAATAACCTCTCCGGAGGAAAAAAACAAGTACGCGACCGCGGTTTCGAACCGTTCCGCACCATGGGGCGGAGACTATGGCGGTACGGGTCAGAAACGCAGCACGGTCACGCCGGATGCGGAACGGCTTTCACGCGGTTGCGGCCAGTTTTTCGGCAACGGACGCTTCCGCAGATCGTAGAAGGTGATGTACAATAGTTTGCCCGGCGGCATGTTACGGATGAGCGCGGGAAAATGCCGGTCGTCAAAATGTTTTCCCGCATATTCCCGCGGATGATTTTCCAACCCGTATTTGAGTTCGCCCATTTTGTTCCCGGCGACGATGATGTCGTTGCGTTTTGTCACCCAGCATACGGATGCAATGCAGGTACGCTCGACCGCGATCCGGCATTCCGCGTGATCGGGGAAGTTCCCGAGGCATTCGCGCAGTCCCCGTTCCGGGGTGCGTCCCCCGAGTTCCGGGACCGCCAGCATCCCGAAGCAGGCGGCGGGGGCGAGTCCCGTCAGAAACGTTTGCAGCATGGTGACGGCGCCGGGAGCATTCGGGTGGCGGAGCGCCATGCCGAAGATCAGCAGTGCGCCGAGGGTCAGGATGGTCCACGAGTTGATGCACCCGGGCAGCAGATTCGGAATGCACATCGATGCGGCGGCGGCGGTCAACGCGGCGGCGGATACGGCGATCAGCACTGTGCCGGATATCCGGCAGAGCCGCCGCAAACGCACGTGGAACTTGATGCGGTCGACTTTTCGGGCGTTTTTCAACGCGGAAGCGAGCAGCATCGCAAGCGGCGGAAAACACGGCAGTATGTAGGTCCCCAATTTGCAGCTCGACGCCGAAAACAGCAGAAACGGGAAAAGCGTCCAGCAGATCATGTAGCGCACGAACGGCCGCTTGAACCACTCTTTCGTGCAGCCGATCGCGCCGGCGATCCACAACAGCCCCGCCGGGAGAACGCCACCGAGCAGTATCGGAATGAAGTACCAGAACGGTTGCGCCTTGCGGTCGTAAGTGCCGGATGTGAAGCGTTTCCAGTGCTCTTCGACGAAGAAGTAGCGCCAGAAGTCCGGTTCGGCGCGGTGCTGCGCGAGCGCCCACGGGATCGCGATCAGCAGTATCATGACCAAGGGCACCCACGGGAATGTGAGCAATTTTTTCCACTCGCGGTGCCAAAGCAGGAACGGCACGGCGACGATGACCGGCAGCGCGAAGGCGAGAAATCCCTTGAGCATGAAGGCAATTGCGGCGGCGGCACCGGCGGCGGCGAGCCAGCCCGTACGCTCCGCCGGGCGATCACTGCGGTATGCGAGCCACAAGGCGCCGATGCTTACCGTGACCGCACCGGCAAATGGCGCGTCCAACACAGCGAAGGTCCCGATGCCGTACACCAGCCCGGAAACGAAATAGATCCCCGTCGCCGCACTTGCCCAGAAACGACTTGCCTTTTCGCGGCGGCAGAGCAGATAGATCATCGCCGCCGCGAGCAGCGTTCCGAGCACGGAGGGCAGACGCACGGCAAATCTGTTTTCGCCGAAAACCATCATGCTCAACGCGATCAGCTGGTAGCCGAGCGTCGGCTTTTCGAAGTATTTCACGCCGTCGAGGCGCGGCTTCATCCACTCGCCGGAAGCGAGCATTTCGCGGGGGATCTCGGCGTACCGGAACTCGTCCGGGCGGATCATCACCCGGCCGCCGAGCGGCAACAGATAGGCGATGACGAAGAACACCGCCGGCAGCAGCGGTATCCATCGGCGCAGAAGTTTGAAATTCCAGTTCATCATGCCATCCGTCGGCGTCGTTTTTTTCCGGTATGAAAATTCGTTTTTAATATAGCACCCGCGGGATTTCTTTGCAATTCCGCAACGGCGGAGCGGCGGACGCTTGATTTTATAAAGGGTAAAATATATATTATGCAATACATTTGATAACTTGAACACTGAAATCAAGACAAGGAGCAGAAAATGTCCGGACACAGTAAATGGGCGAATATCAAGCATAAGAAAGACGCAGCCGATAAAGTCAAAGGCAAGGCGTTCTCCCGCCTCGGCAAGGAGATCATGGTCGCCGCCAAGATGGGTGGCGGAGATCCCAATGCCAACCCCCGGCTCCGTTCGGCGCTGACCGCCGCCAAAGCGGTCAATATGCCCAACGCGAACATCGAGCGGGCGATCAAGAAGGGTCTGGGCGAACTCGGCGACGTCGTCTTCGAAGAGATCGTCTATGAAGGATATGCCGCCGGCGGCGTCGCGGTGATCGTCGACTGCCTGACCGACAACCGCAACCGTTCGATCAGCGACGTCCGCATGGTCTTCGACCGCAACAACGGCAATATGGCGGGCTCCGGAGCGGTGTCGCGCATGTTCCAGCGCAAGGCGCACTTCGTCGTCACCGGCGAGTGGGCGGACGAGGAAAAACTCATGGATCTCGTTCTTGACGCCGGCGCCGACGACCTGACGGTCGAAGACGGCACCGCCGAAGTCTGGGGCGATCCGGAAAGCTTCGAACCGCTTGCCAAGGTCTTCGCCGACAAGGGGATCCCGACCGAGGCCGCCGAGATAATCCGCAAGCCCGATCTGACGGTGGAGATCACCGATCCCAAGATCGCCGCGCAGGTGCTGCGTCTGGTCGACCGCATGGAAGAACTCGACGACGTGCAGTCGGTGACCGCCAACTACGAGATCTCCGACGCGATCGCCGATCAGATCGAGGAATAAGCGATCATGGATCTTTGGGTCGAACGCAACCGTCGTTATACCTTGGTCGATCCCGAAAGCGGATTTTCGATCGGTTTCGCGGGGATGAATTTCACCGACGCCGATATCGATGCCATGCGGGAACGCACCGCCGGGGCGCTCCGCGAGATGCAAAAGATCGAGGCGGGTGAGATCAAGAACCTCGACGAGCATCGCAAGGTCACGCACTTCACCGACCGTATCGGCTATCCGGAAAGCGAACTTTTTGCGGAGGTCGAACGCTTTGCCGCCGACATCCGCGCCGGAAAGATCACCGGAGCCGCCGGAGAACCTTTCGACGCCGTGGTCGTTAACGGCATCGGCGGCTCGGCGCTCGGGCCTCAGCTGATGCAGTTCTCCGCCAACGGTCCGTACTGGAACGAAAAGAGCCGGGAACGGCGCCAGAACAACCTGAAGATATATTTCCTCGACAACACCGACTCCGCGGAGTTCCGCGACCTTCTCGAAGTAATGGAGCCGGCGCGCACGCTGCACTTGGTGGTGTCCAAGTCCGGCGGTACGCAGGAGACCAAGAACAACCTGATCGCGATGGAAAAATTCTACGCGCAACAGGGTTTGGACTTCGCCCGTCACGCCGCCGCCGTCACCATGCCGGGCAGCGAACTCGACAAGTATGCGCGCGGCAAAAAGTTTCTGGCGGTGTTCGCGATGGCGGAGTCCATCGGCGGACGCACCAGCGAGACCAGCATCGTCGGTCATGTGCCGGCGGCGTTGACGGGAGTCGATTTCCGGCGCTTCCTCGCCGGAGCCTGCGCGATGGACCGCTGGACGCGCGAATCCGAATTGACGCGCAACCCGGCGGCGATGCTCGCCGCGATGTGGTTCATCGCCGGACGGGGCAGGGGCGACCGGAACATGGTGATCGTCCCCTACAGCGACCGGCTGATCCTGATGTCCCGCTATCTGCAGCAGCTGGTGATGGAGAGCCTCGGCAAGGAACTGGACCGTCGGGGCAACGTCGTCCATCAGGGGCTGAACGTATTCGGCAACAAGGGCGGCACCGACGCCCACGCGTTCATCCAGCAGTTGAACGACGGCAGGGACGACTTTTTCGCGACTTTCATCGAGGTGCTGGAGGATTCGGCTCGGCTGCCGATCTCGGATAGTATCGCGATGGGCGACTACCTTCACGGGTTCCTCGCCGGGCTGACCGCGGCGCTGCTCAAGAAGCACCGCCAGGTGATCACGGTGAAGTTGCCGAAACTCGACGTCTTCGCGTTGGGGCAGCTGATTGCGCTGTACGAGCGGGCGGTGGCGATATATGCCGAATTCATCGACATCAACGCTTTCCATCAGCCGGGAGTTCAGGCGTACAAATTGGCGGCGAAGGGCGTGCTGGCGCTGCGTGAAAAACTCTTTGCGGCGCTGGCGGCGGCTCCCGCCGTCCGTTCGAGCGCCGAAGATATCACCGCCGCTGCCGGATTGGACGCTTCGGAGGCGGTGACGGTGGGCGATCTTCTCGACAAGGCGGCGCTGAACGGCGCGGCGGAGCGGGAATTCGACGCATCGCGCGGCTGCTGGCTCTACACGACCAAATGAACCTGCTGCTCTTCGAACCGGAGGACTTCCTGCCGGACGGCACGGCTCGTATCTCCGGTCGCCGCCTCAAGCAGCTGCGCGAAGTCATCAAAGCCGCGCCGGGCAAGCTCTGCAAGGCGGGCATCCTCAATGGCGGAGTCGGCTGTGCCGAACTGTTGCACATCGACGAGGCGGAGGCGCGTCTGCGCTTCGAAGCGCATGACGCTCCACCGGAAGCGCTGGACGTGACCTTGCTTTGCGCGCTGCCGCGACCGCTGACCTTCGTCAAGGTGCTTCACAGCGCGACTACCTGCGGGGTGAAAAAAATCCACTTCTTCCACTCCGCCAAGGTGGAAAAGAGTTACTGGCAGAGTTCCAAACTGGCGACGGAGGCGATCCGCGAGGAACTGCTGCTGGCGTTGGAACAGTGCGGCGACACCGTGCTTCCGGAGCTGTTTTTCCACCGCCGCTTCCGCAGGTTCGTGGAAGACGAGGTGCTGGGATTGACGCCGGAAGGGGCGTTGAGAATATTCGGCTCGCCCGCGGCGACCGCTCCGGTCCCCGTCGGCGCGGCAAGCTCGTCGCCGGTGGTCTTGGCGGTCGGTCCGGAGGGCGGCTTCAACGAGTTCGAGGAGCGTTTGTGGTCGGACAACGGTTTTCGAGCCGTGACCTTGGGGCGGCGGATCCTGCGCAGCGAGTTCGCCGTCAATGCGTTTTTGACGGTATTGGGGGTTGCCGCAGCCCGATGACGGTGCTATATTAATAGTTCGTCATCATCAGTGCGGCGGTCGTTCCGGAGCGGCTGCCGTCAATGGCGTTTTTTGTTCGCGTTTCCGTGATCTCCGGATTTGCACGAATCGGCATGTGTTAAGTTGAACAACAAGATAATAAAAACTTTGATATTTCTCATTTTCTCGGCGCTGCTGCTCGTCGCCGGGTATTTTGTCTCCAAGGTGATATCGCTGTCCTTTTTCGTCAGCTATTTCACGCTGGGATATTTTCTGCTGATCTCGCTGATCGCCTACACTTACCGGAAGTTCACCGCCGACATCACCCCCAGCTGCGACGTGATAATCCCCGCCTACAACGAGGGGCGCCATGTTTACGAGACCATTTTGAGCGCGGCGGCATGCGACTACGATCCCGCCAAATTGACCATCACGGTCGTGGACGACGGCTCCACGGACGACACCCGGGAGTGGATACGCAAAGCGGTCGAGGAATTGCCGCAGGTGCGGGCGATCTATCTGCCGCGCAATTGCGGCAAGAAGCACGCGCTGAGCGCGGCGATCAAGAGTTCCGAGGCGGAAATTCTGGTCACCATCGACAGCGACAGCATCATCGAAAAGGAGGCGATAACCAACATCGTCCGCCCGTTCGTCGATGCCAAGATCGGCGCGGTCGCCGGCAACGTCCGGGTGCAGAACATCAACGACGGGGTGATCCCGCAGATGATGGACATCATCTTCGTGTTCTGCTACGAATTCATCCGCAGTTCCCAGAGCAAATACGGAACGGTGCTGTGCACTCCCGGCGCGTTGAGCGCCTACCGGCGCACGGCGGTGCTGCCGGTGATGGAAACGTGGCTCAATCAGCGCTTTCTCGGCGAATACACCTCGATCGGCGAGGACCGGGCGCTGACCTGTCTGCTGCTGCGTCAGGAGTGGTCGGTGGTGTATCAGAGTTCGGCGGTGGCGTACACCACGATCTCCGCCAGTTATGTCAGCGTGTGCAAGATGCTGCTGCGCTGGATCCGCGGCGACATCCGGGAAAACATCCTGATGTTCTCCTATGTGTTCCGCAAGTTCACCATCTCCGACGTGCGGACATTGTGTCTGCAGCTGCATTATATCGCGTTCAACATCGGCATCATCACGCCGATCTTCTTCATCCCGGTTTCGCTGATCTACCTGATCTTCCGTTTTTCCGAAAGCACGCTGCTGCTTGCCTATCTGGGGATCCTGACGATGATCTGGTCGATCGTGCCGGCGATGATCTACGCCAAGCGCTACTCGCTGGCGAAATCCCTTTACGCCTTCGTCTACAGTCTGTTCTCGATGTTCTGCCTGTCGTGGATACCGCTCTACGCCATGCTGACCTTGAAGAACAACAAGTGGATGACCCGCCGCTGAAGCGCGGCGCGGTTTTCCCCCTTTTTTCCGATCCCCGGACTTTCGCCGTTTGCGGATTTTTGTTGTCTTCCCCCCCCCGATTTTTTCGTCCATTCCGGCATGAAATGCGAAAAATTATGGCAAAAATTTTGTCCGTACACTTGGAGTTATCCTAAAACGGCGTTATTTTATGATTATGAAAAAATTTTTGAAAGAAGGATTAAATGGGTGTAAAAAATTGGAAATGCGCCGGGAGTAATCTTGACAGCGAGATTTTCTCAGTACAACAGAAGTATTCTTTGCCGCGTCCGGTAGCCATGTTTCTGGTGGCGCGGGGGATTTCGGGTGATTCGGTGCCGGATTTCCTCGAACCGCGGCTCGGCAACCTGAGCGATCCCTATCGCTTCCCCGGCATCAAGGAGGCATCCGCGCGGTTGTGGCGCGCGATCGCCGAACACGAGCCGATCCTCATCCACGGCGATTACGACACCGACGGCATCACCGCCAGTGCGTTGTTGGCGTGGGTGCTGTCGCAGAACGGCGCGATCGTCCATTCGTTCATTCCCCACCGCTTCGACGACGGCTACGGCTTCACCCCGGAGTCGTTGGACAAGGCGCTGGAGACCAACGGTCATTGCCCGGTTTTGGTCACGGTGGACTGCGGCATCACCAGCTGCGACGCGGTGGAGTCGGCGACGGCGCGCGGGATCGACGTGATCGTGACCGATCACCACGAGGCGGGGCCGGAGCTGCCCAAGGCGCTCGCGGTGATCAACGCCAAGGTCTATCCGGAACTCAAGGATCTGGAACTGCTCTCCGGGGCAGGGGTGGCGTTCAAGCTGTCGCACGCGTTCATCAAATACGGGCGCGAGAACAATCTGGGCGGATTTCAGACCCGTCTGGAGGAGGTGTTGGACTTCGTCGCGCTCGGCACGGTGGCCGACATCGTGCCGCTTCAGGGGGAAAACCGGGTGATGGTCAAATACGGCATCGACGCGCTGCGCCGTCAGATCCGCCCCGGGGTCCGCGCGCTGATCGAAAGTTCGCGCCTCCACAACGACCTCACGCCCTCCGACATCACCTTCCGGCTGGCGCCGCGGATCAACGCCGCCGGGCGCGTCGGCGATGCCAATGTGGCGCTGGCGCTGCTCGAATCGGAGCACATCGTCGAAGCCTACGGCTGCGCGTCGCAACTGGAAAGCTACAACCGCATCCGGCAGGAAAAGGAGCAGGAGATCTATCAGGAAGCGAAGGAGCAGATCGACCGCAATCTGGCGTGGCAGAGCCCGTTCTCGCTGTTGGTGGCGGGGCGCGACTGGCACCAGGGGGTGATCGGCATCGTCGCTTCGCGGCTCGCGCGGGACTACAACCGGCCGACGATCGTGCTGACGATACAGGGCGACGAAGCCTACGGTTCCGGGCGCAGCGTGGCGCGGCTGAATCTGGTCGAAGTGCTGAGCCGCACCTCGCATCTGCTGGACCGCTTCGGCGGACACCCGATGGCGGTGGGCATCGGTCTGCGCACCGACCGCATCGCCGACTTCTTCGAGGCGATGGACCGGGAGATCCGCACCCAGATCAAAGCGGAGGACCTGGAAAACTTCATCTCGTACGACGGGGAAGCCTTCCTGAACGAGATGACTCCGGCGTTCTTCGAATATTTGAGCAAACTCGCTCCGTTCGGGCACTGCAACCAGAAGCCGCTGTTCCGCTTCAACGACCTGCGCGTGGAGCACTGCGGCGCCGTCGGCGGCGGCGCGCACACCCGCGGGATGCTGCAGAGCCGCAACGGGCAGATCGACTTCATCGCCTTCAACCATCCGCCGTCGGAGTTCTACCGCCGTACGATCGACGTGCTGGCGACTCCGCAGATCAACGCCCACATGGGGCGCAACATCCCGCAGCTGAACGTGGTCGATTTCCGCGAAGTGTAGGGTTCCCGTCGGAAGACGCATGATCCGGGCCGTTGTGTTTGCAGCTGCCCGGTTTTTTCATGCCGACGTTTTGGTTTGCGGTGGCGCGCGGCGGGGCAGGGGACGGAACGCGGTCGTAATTTGTCGTAAAATTCCGTAATTTTCCGTAAAACGATCATCGGAATCGCTTGGCGAGCGCAGTTTTCCGGCGTTGCAAAAAAAAATGGGATGACGAACGTAAGCAGTTGGAATCAAGGCATAAAAAATGGAGCCAATGATCGGAATCGAACCGATGACCTATTCATTACGAGTGAATTGCTCTACCGACTGAGCTACATTGGCTTGTCGTCCGTTTTTCTAATATAGCAGATGATCCGGATTTTTTCAATCCGCCTCCAGCGATTTTTTAAGGTCGCTTCGGTCGTCACAAGTATTTTCCGTCGAGGCGTACCGAGTAAGCGGCGTTTTGGGCGTCTTCTCGGTTTTCTTTGTCGCGGACGATCCGGAAACCTTTCTCGGTCTTTTCCAACCGGAACGGAGTTTTGACCGACTTCGCAATCGGCACCTCGGGGAGAAAATCCAGCGACTCCGGGAGCTTGCCGTGTTTTTTTCGGTATTCCACGACCTTGGCGGCGAGCAGTGCCATGCTTCGCGTGTCGGCGATTCTGGCGTTGCGGATTGCCGCCCGGTCGAACGCCGGGCACAACATCCCGCTCAAAAGGTAGCAGTTCCGCTTGATTTCGGTTTCGTCTAGTGGCGGGGGAACTTCGCCTTTCTTGATCGCGGTGAACATTTTGCGGTAGCCGCGCATCGCGAAGCGGTTGTCGCGCATGAAAAAGACGTGCAGTGATAACGGCATCCGCTTCGCGACGGCGGCAACAGGCAAGATCGTGAATTCCTTTACACCGTTGCTTGCCGCGATGTCCAGCACATGATCGACGCAGTCCTGAAACATCGTGGCGTCACTTCCAAGTGCGAGGAGCAGCGAACGATCCCAATCGACGGGATCGCCGACGAGCCCGACGAACTCCTTTTCGGTATATTTCCCGCATTCGAGGAGGGCGCTCAACGCCTCCAGCCGGATATGTTCGATCGCGATTGCCACCAAATGGGCGATCAGGAGAGCGTCGTCTTTCCGTGACCACTCCCGCAGTTTGATCAGCATGAGATTGGCTTGGTACACCTGCCGTTTCGCCTCCGGCTCGGCGCGGATCACGGTGGCGAGGTAACGGGCGCAGTCGCGGAACATCTGTAATTCGGGGAGCATTATGTTGGCGAGCATTCCGCCATCAGGGCATTCGTGAGCTATGGAAGCCGGTTCCAAATCGGCAAAACGCTCCAATGCCGCGATCAGTTTGGCGTGCTGGCCCCGGTACTCCGCCAGAACTTTTCGGGCATCGGCGGTCGTTTCTCCGAATTTGCCGGGAAGCGTCTGCTTCGATGCTTCATACTCTTTGAGCAGCGTTTTCAGCGGTTCTTTGGTGAATGGGAAGCCTTGATCGTTCCGCTTCCAGAAGTCGGCGACTTCAATGGAGCGACCGATCGTCTGCGAGATCGCATTGCGTTCCGTTGCGACATCCACCCGGAGTTTTGCGTCATACCCCACCAGATAGATCCAGGCGGCGAAACCGATCAGCAGCGGGTACAGGAACTTCCAACTGAATTTACCCCGGTTCCCCGACAACGCCAACGCCGCTATATACAGCCCCACGGCGCCGAAGAACATCAAGGAACTCGGTATCACTATGGTGGCCGCGGCCCCGTAAACGGCGCTTCCGAGCACGGCGAACAGCGCGGCGGCGAAGCGTTTTTTACGGATCAGTCCCGGCAATATCGCCAGCCCCAGAAGCGGAGTGAACCACGCCCCCAGAAATCCCAGCAGCGAACAGAACCACTTGGTCTTGAAGGCGTCGCGCAGTACTCCGGCAAGACCGTATGCGCAGACGATCACCCCGTACAGATAGATCGCCATGAGGAGCATCCCGGCGTCGAGAACGACAGCGGCGGTGGCCAACCAGTTGTCGCCCGCAAGAAACGGCAGCAGCGCGAACAGCCAGAACGGCAGCAGCATGATGACCATCAGCATCCACGTCAGACCGAACAGCGCTCCGGCGCGCGGGGATTTCAGCAGCAGCAGGCGGTAAAATAACTTTTTCCGATGGTAATGTTTCAACGCCTTCGACATGATATTCCCTCGCCGTGCGGATTGCGATTCCATTCCGGGACATCGTAAATATAGATTGCCGCAGACGTTTTGTCAACTCGCGGAAAGCGTTTTCGCTCTTCACATAAGCCGTCGCGGCGCTTGAAAAATCTCCGCTCCGGCAATATATTCCGTCAAAGCAGTGTTTCAGGAGCGATGCGATGGATTATTTACTGGACAACAAAAATCTGGTCGAAGTGCGTTACCACGCCCCGCGCGGACAGCGGCGGCTTTATTCCCTTGCGGCGGATCTTTCGCGCGAATATCTGTTCCCGAGTGACGTGCTCGTCGGCGTCATCGGGCTGGAGGGCGCCGGCAAGTCGACTTTGATCCGCGGGCTGTTCCCCGGTCTGGAACTCACCAACGACGACGAGGGCATCAACCACAACACGAGTCCGCTCTTCGAGTTCGACGAGCACGATTTCTTTTCCGGGCACACCTTCCATCTGGACATCCGCTTCGAGTCGGCGTTCCACCAGATGCACGAGATCGCCGACGCGATCCGCAAGGCGATAAATGCCGGGCGCCGGGTGGTGGTCGAACACTTCGATCTCATCTATCCGTACCTCGGGCACAACGCGCAGGTGATCTTCGCCATCAGCGAGGAGCTGCGGATCTACCGCCCGACCATCTTCGGCCCCACGCCCAAGGAGATCAAGCAGTACGTCGACGAAAACACCAAGTACCGGCTGATGGCGCACTCGGCGGAGGACCTGACGAGTTACATCATGGAAACGGAGTTCAACTGCAAGCCGCCGGAACTGCACTCGGATATCAAGCACGGGTTCATCATCGGTTTTCAGGAAAAGCCGCACATCGACCTCGACTTGCTCGAAAAGCGGGTGCGCGAATTCATCGACCGCGACGAAAAGATCTACCCCGGCGACGGCAACTACGTCCACATGGGCGACCTCAAGATCTACTGCACCGGCAAGCGCATCCATGCGAAATCCACCGGGCAGATCGAAAACTTCCGGCTGGTCAAGGAATTCATCGTCGACCCCATCACCAAGGAGTATCTGCTGATCGGCATCGCCGGGCCCGACCAAGAGCTGCAAATCAGCACCGACGCGCAGATCGCGCATTGACAAACGCCCCGAACTCCGGTACATTATTAGATCGACAAGGCAATCTTAATATTTTTGGATAGTTCACGATGAAATACGAAGCGGTCATCGGTCTGGAGACCCACATCCAGGTCCACACTCAAAGCAAGATGTTCTGCTCCTGCGCCAACAAGTACGGTGCGGAACCCAATACTCTCGTCTGCCCCGTCTGCATGGGATATCCCGGCGTGCTGCCGGTGCCCAACCGCGAGGCGATCCGGCGGACGGTCAAGGCGGGGATGCTGACCAACTGCACCATCGCCAAGTTCAGCAAATTCGACCGCAAGAGTTATTTTTATCCCGACATGCCCAAGAACTATCAGATCTCGCAATACGATCTGCCGTTCTGCTAGCACGGCTGGATCGCGCTTTCGGGGACCGGGTTTTCCGGCGCCCCGCTGCCCGAAAAGAAGATCGGCGTCACCCGCATCCATTTGGAGGAGGACGTCGCCAAACTGACCCACTTCGGGCACTACAGCGGCGTGGACTACAACCGCGCCGGCGTCCCGCTGATGGAGGTGGTGAGCGAGCCGGATATGCGCTCCGCGGACGAGGCTTACGCCTACTTGAGCGCACTGAAGGAGATCATCCGCTACGGCAACATCGGCGACTGCGACGCCGAAAAGGGGCAGATGCGCTGCGACGTGAATATCTCGCTGCGTCCCGTGGGGCAGCAGGAGTTCGGTGTCAAGGTCGAACTCAAGAACCTCAACAGTTTCCGGGCGGTCCACCGGGCGATCGACTACGAGATCTGGCGGCAGGGCGAGATGCTTGACCGCGGCGAGAAGATCTATCAGGAGACCCGCGGCTGGAACGACGACTCCGGAGAAACCTATCTGATGCGGCGCAAGGAGTCCGCGCACGACTACCGCTATTTCCCCGATCCCGACCTGATGCCGGTGACCTTCACCGATGAAGAACTGGCGGAGATCGCCGCCGAACTGCCGGAACTTCCCGAAGCCAAGCGCCGCCGCTTCGTGGCGGAGTATGCCGTCAGCGAGTACGACGCCGGAGTGCTGACCTCCGACCGCGACCTCGCCGACTACTTCGACGCGGCGGCGAAACTCGCCAAGCAGCCGAAACTGGCGGCGAACTGGATTACGGGCGAACTTCTGGCGCGGCTCGGCGCGGAAAAGATGAGCGTAAAGGAGTGCAAGATCACCCCCGCCGCGCTCGCGGAACTCGTGAACATGATCGCTTCCGGCGCCATCAGCGGCAAGATCGGCAAGGAGATCTTCCCCGCGATGTTCGAAAAAGGCGAAACGCCCAAGAGCATCGTCGAACGTCTCGGTCTCGCGCAGGTCAGCGATTCCGGCGCGGTCGCCGAGGTCGTCGCTCAGGCGCTCGCCGCCAACACCAAGCAGGCGGACGAGTACCGCGCCGGCAACGAGCGGGTGCTGCAGTATCTGGTCGGTCAGGTGATGAAGCTGAGCCGCGGGCGGGTCAACCCCCAGCTGGCGATCGCCGAACTCAAGAAACAGCTCAATTCATGATCTCGTCCAGCCAGCTCATCGTGCTCGCCAAGTCGCCTTACCGCGAATCGGCGCTGCTGCTCAACGGCATCAGCCCCGATTACGGGCGGCTGTCGCTGGTGCTGCACGGCGCGCTGAAGTCCGCGGACGGCAAGATGCCCGCGGCGGATCTGTACCGCGAGCTCGATGTGGAATTCAAGGAGGAGGAAAACTCCACATTGTACACCGCCACCACGGTCGAGGTGATGACCGCCTTCGACACGATCGCCGACCATACGCGGTCGTTTCTGATGGCGGGCAAGATCTCGTCGTTCCTGCTCAAGAACCTCGCGCCGGGCGTGCCGCAACCCTACACCTACGACGCGCTGCGGTCGATCCTCGCCCGCCTCGCCGCCGGGGAAGGGCAGGGGAACTGGACGCTCGAACAATGCGCGGTGGTGCTCAAGACCGCGTTCCTTTACGAAAACGGTCTGCTGCCCGAAGGAACCAGCGAACAGCAGCGCGACTTTCTGGAAAATCTGGTCGCGGCGGGGATCGACAACTCCGAACTGCCGGAGTGCGCCGCCGGATATTGGACGAAACTCAACGGCTGGCTGAACGCGCTGCT
>CACZPY010000153.1 GCA_902783135.1 uncultured bacterium | reverse complement strand
CGACCCAGCCCTGACCGTCGAGTACTTTCACATGTTCCGCCGGAGGCACATTCAGATGTTCCATGATATCATGTTCCATTTGTTTTGGTTTGACTGTGCGAAAAAACTTCTTCAATAAAATAACACGTCGCGGCGGAATTGCCAATGGCGAAATCGCTTTTGATATGCTATTTTAAAGGGAATTTGTTTGGGGATGCCGTCGGGAGACCGGTTCGGAGGAGGTTATGCGGCCGTGAGCATCGCGCTGATCGATTACAACATGGGCAATCTCGGCTCGGTCGACAAGGCGCTGAAGTTTCTGGGAGCGGAGTGCGTCGTCGTGAACGATGCCGCCGACTTGAAACATTTCGGTGCCTGCATCCTGCCGGGAGTCGGCAGTTTCGGCGACGGCATGGAAGCGCTGCGCGCCAAAGGATTCGACAAGGCGCTGCCGGAATTCATCTCCTCCGGCAAATACTTTCTCGGCATCTGCCTCGGGATGCAGATGCTGCTCGAATCGAGCGAGGAATCGCCCGGGGTGCGCGGTCTGGGGATATTCCCCGGCGCAGTGAAGAAATTCCGCCTCGATGGTTTGAAGGTGCCGCACATGGGGTGGAACGCCGTAAAATTCGACGCCAGCATGCCGCTTTTCTCCGGGTTGAATGACGAGGAATTTTTCTACTTCGTCCACTCGTACTATGTCCCTGCCGATGCGCCCGAGTGCATCGCCCGCTGCGTTTACGGTCATCCCTTCGCCGCCATACTGGGCAAAGAGCGGTGTTTCGCATCCCAGTTCCACCCGGAAAAGAGCCAGCGCGCCGGGCTGCGGCTGCTCAAAAACTTCCTCACTCTCGCGGGAGAACTGAAATGAGCTCCTTCACGTGCAGGAAGTGGAACGAAATATACGACCGGCTATACGAAGTTTACGGCGACTGCAGTTGTCCGCTCCGCCACGAGTCTCCGTTTCAACTGCTCGCGGCGGTGATGCTCTCGGCGCAGTGCCGCGACGAACGGGTGAATCAGGTGACGGAAAAACTCTTCGCCGTCGCCCCCGACGCGAAGTCGATGGCAAAACTTTCCGCCGGCGAGATCGCGGATATGATCCATACCTGCGGGCTCTTCGACGCCAAGAGCCGCAACCTCCGCGCCGCCGCCCGGATGATCGTGGAGGAGTTCCACGGCGAAGTGCCGCGCACGATGGAGGAACTTACCCGGCTGCCGGGGATCGGACGCAAAAGCGCCAACGTATTGCTCGGCAATGCGTTCGGCACTCCGGGATTCCCGGTTGATACCCACGTCAACCGCCTGCTGAACCGCCTCGGCGCGATGTGCGACGACGATCCGGTGCGTATCGAAAGCGCCGCCTGCGCCAAGATCGCGCCGGAAAAGTGGTGCAACTTTTCGCACCTGCTGATCCAGCACGGTCGGCAGATCTGCCGCGCGCGCAAGCCGGAGTGCGCAAAGTGTGTGCTCGCCACGCTCTGCAAAAAGCACGGAGTGAAAGCGTAATGGAATCCCTGAAACACCGTTTCCGCCAGATCAAGAAACTCCCGGACTGGATCTACTGGCTGCCGGCGCGCTTCCTGCAGTTCGTCTTCCACGTCTTCTACCGCTTCGAGCGGATAGATCCGAAGAACTACTGCGGCGGCGATCCCCGTTTCTACATTTGCGTCACCTGGCACAACCGGCTGATGTTCTACCCGGCGGTCTTTCCGAAGCGGCTGCGCGTCCGCGCCAAAGCGGTGGTGAGTTCGTCGCGCGACGGGCAGTACGTCGCGGATTTCATCAAGCAGTTCGGCATCGAAAGTCTGCGCGGCTCCTCGTCGAAGCGCGGCGCCATAGCTCAACTCGCCGCGGTCGAAAAGCTCCGCAAGGAAAGAAGCATCATCGTCTTCACCCCCGACGGTCCGCGCGGTCCGCGCTACAAGATGAAGGCCGGCCCCATCCATCTCGCCAGCGTCACCGGCGCCGAAGTCGCCCCGGTGACGATCAACTACTCGAGCTGCTGGAGCATGCGCAGCTGGGACGGGTTCCAGATACCGAAACCGTTCGCGAAGATCACGTTGGTGATAGGCGATCCGATCCCCATACCGCCCCGCCTCGACGCCGCGGGCATCGAAAAGTACCGTCAGCTCCTCGAAACGGAACTGATGAAGATCACGGTCGATCCTCCCTCGGTCCGACGCTGACCCGGATATCGCACTTTTCGACCGTGCTCAACCGGTGGGCGATGGTCAGAATGGTAAGTTTGCCGCGCAAAGCGTCGAGCGCCGAGACCAGCGCCTGTTCGGTGTCGTCGTCGAGGGCGCTGGTGGCCTCGTCCAAGATCAGCAGTTCCGGATTCCCGTAAAGAGCGCGCGCCACCCCGAGGCGCTGGCGCTGTCCTCCGGAAAGCCGCACCCCGTTTTCGCCGATAACCGTATTCACGCCGTCGGGCAGCGAGGAAACGAACTCCGACAACTGCGCCGTTTCCAGTGCTGCGGCGATGCGCCCGGCATCGCCCCCCCCCGGAGCTCCGAATGCGACATTGGCGCCGATCGTATCGTCGAGAAGAAAGATGTGCTGGGGCACGAAACCGACTTTTTTGCGCCATGAAGCGAGATTTTCGCGGATATCCCGCCCGTCGGCGAAGACGCCGCCCGACTGCGGAGTCAGCAGCCCGAGCAGCAGATCCGCAAGCGTACTCTTGCCGCCGCCCGTGACCCCCGTCAGCGCCACGCTGGAACGCACCGGGATCGTCAGCGAAAAATCGCAAAAAAGCGGCTCCGGACGCTCCGGATAGGCAAAGGTCACATTCCGGAACTCGATCTTGTCCGTCAGCGTCAGCGGCGCATTTCCCCCGCCCATAGGCTCCTCCGCCATATTCAGATACGCCATCACCGAATCAAAGGAGTAACGGTTCTGCAGCACCCGGATCAAATTGTAGTGGATGCGACTGAACGCCGGCAGCAGCCGCGACATCGCCCCCACCAGCAGCGTGAACGACAAGAGCAGAGTACCGTCGGGTACCCCGCACAGCGCCAGCGCGGAAAAGACGCCGAGCACCGTGACGACCGCGATCAGTTCCATGCTCAGACGCGGCAGTTGTCCGAGTTCGTAAAGTTTCGCCCGCCACGGCAGCCATTCATCCAACGCCGCCGCATAGGACGAAGTGAAAAAATCCTCCCGGCGCATCGCCTTGGCGGTCTTAACTCCGAAGAACCCGGCGAGCATCCGGCGGCGGCTCTCCATCTCGCCTTGCGCCTGTTCGCGTCCGACCCGGGCGTTGTACGCACGCAACGGAAAATAGACCGCCGCCCCCAGCACCGTCAGCAGCGCCACACAGCTCAATGTCACCAGCGGCATCAGCACGACGAGCACCAGACTCAACGCCGCCGCGACGACGAGATCGGTCGCCAGCAGCATCAGCGGGAACAACAGTTCCGTCCCCAGATCCACCGCGCGCGACATCATCGTGACCAATTCGCCGGAACCGTGCTCCAGATGGAACGAATAAGGCGAGTTCATCACCCGGCGGTAGATCGTATCGCACAACTCCCGCTGCTTGCGGATGACGAAACGGCTCTGCAGCCGGATCACCGACAGCGACAGCAGCGTCTTGAACAACCACAGCGCCACCGCCATCAGGCAGATGCCGAGCAGAAGCAGTTTACGGTCGGCAAAGACGGGCCAGTCGCTCATGAAACGCAAGCAGCGGTTCTGCGTCAGCAGTTCCGGCTTGGTGAAGAGCGCCACCAACGGCATCAGCAGTCCCAGACCGGCGATCTCCAGCCCCGCCAGGACGGTCATCAAAACGACAATACCGGCGAGGCGCCGTTTTTCCGCCCGCGAAAACAACCGCCGCAACTTTCCGGTGATCATCGACTCCGCCATCCGACCGCAACCTTTCCCGACTGCCCTGACTTGCCATGCCGTACAAAAAATAATCCGGTTCGGAGCACTTTTCAAATCCGGCGGCCGACGCAGGATCAAAAATTGTCTCCGGAGTGTGGATTTTTTCGGCCGGCGCATGTATATTGACTGTGTTTATATACAAAAAACTCCCGGGAAACACGAAGACAACCATCTCTTTTCAAGATCATGCGCCAATCGATATCTCCATCGCGACAAATGTTCACCACCGGCGAGACCGTGGAATTCCTGCTCGTTCCCGGAACGGACCGTCTTCCGCCGGGGCGGGCGATGCTCCGCAGCAACATAGGGCACGCCGCGACACGCCGGGCGGAACTGCTGGAAAAAAGCCGTACCGGTCACGCCGTCGCCAGCCTCGACTGGCACGACATGGAAATGTCCCGCCGGAGCGACGGCAGTTTTTCGCTGCGTCTGCCGCTCATCGAAACTGGAGTTTTCGAAGCGAAATGCTGTTACATCCCCGACGACGGCTCGCCGATACTGTGGCCGCCGGGCGAAAATTTCCGCATAAAGTGCGTCAGTTCCGGATGCGCCGCCGGCAACACCATCTACTGCGCGTTCGTCCGCCAGCACGGCAAGGGCTGCGAAAAACCGAGATCGTCAGCTCCGCCGCCGGAAGTGGCGGGATTGGATCGCGACGGCTACACGGTGATCCCGCCGTCCGGCACCTTCCGCGACCTGATCGGGCACCTCAACCATATTTTCGGAGAACTCAACTGCCACATTCTGCAGTTGTTGCCGATCCACCCGACCCCGGTGAACTACGGGCGAATGGGGCGCTACGGCAGTCCGTTCGCGGCGACCGATTACTTCGGCGTCGATCCGGCGCTCGCCGATTTCGACACCAAAGCGACCCCGCTGGAACAATTCGACGAACTCGTCGACGCGGTGCACCGGCGTTCGGGACGGATCTATCTGGACATCCCCGTCAACCACACCGGCTGGGCATCAAAATTGCAGATGGAACACCCGGAGTACTTCATCCGCCGCGACGACGGCACCTTCGAAAGCCCCGGCGCCTGGGGGATCACCTGGGAGGACCTCTGCAAACTCGACTACCGCCTCCCGCAGCTGCGCGAACTGATGGCGAAGATATTTCTCACCTGGTGCCGGCGCGGAGTGGACGGGTTCCGCTGCGACGCCGGATACATGCTGCCCGTGATCGCGTGGGAACATATCGTGTCGCAGGTGCGCGACGAATTCCCGGATACGGTATTCCTGTTAGAGGGGCTGGGCGGACCGCCGAAGGTCCAGGAGCAGCTGCTCGGCGAAACCGGTCTGGACTGGGCGTATTCGGAACTTTTCCAATGCTACACGCGCGACGAGATCGAACGCTACTATCCCTACGCCTGCAGCGTGAGTTCCCATTGCGGCACGCTCGCCAACTTCGCGGAGACCCATGACAACAACCGACTGGCGGAAAAGGGCGGGACCTATGCCGCCAACCGCTTCGCCGTGTCGGCGCTGCTGAGCGTCGGCGGCGCCTTCGGATTCGCCAACGGCGCCGAATTTCTGGCGACCGAAAAGATCGACGTCCACGGCAACGGGGCGCTGAACTACGGGGCGTCGCCGAACCTCAACGCCGCCATCGCCAAGTACAATCGTCTGCTCGCCGACCACCCCGCCTTCGACGCTTCGGCACAAGTGCGGTTGATCCAGCGGGGCGGCGGCAACGTCATCGCCGCCAAGCGTACGGCGGAAGACGGATCGGTGCTGCTGGTGCTGATCAATCTGAACTGCCATGATGCGGAAACCATCCACTGGAACAGTGCCGAGACCCCCGGTCGCGGATTCGATCTGCTGAAGGAGATCCGGTGCGTATTCACGCAGAACGCGGGGATGTCGTCCTTCCGCCTCGCCCCCGGCGGAGCGCACTGCATCGCCTTCGACGATTACCGCATTCCGGCTTCGCTGCCGGCGGAACCGCCGCGTCGGGAGCGGCGTCGGGCGGACGAACTGGCGCTGCGCCTCGCCGCCGCCTATCACCGCGGCGTCGAAGCCGATGCCGACGCGATGCGCGAAGATCCGGCGGGATTCATCGCGAAACTCACCGGCATATCCCCGGCTCCGGTGACCCGGTGGGACGTCCCCGCCGACGCCCGGCGCGAAGTGATGATCCCCCCGCGCGACACGCTGCTGATCGAAAGCGCCTCACCGTTCCGCGTCGCCGTTTCGGACGGCAAGAAACGCCTCGTCACCGCCACGTCGCTGCCGGGCGGAAAACGCGGATTTTTCACGCTGATACCGCCGTTTCCGGAAGATCTTCACGACGGCCGCCGCCCCGACATCGCGCTCACCGTCTTCGTTCCCGGCGAGGAACGCGCCAGTCATATGGGGGGTAAACTGCTGCTGCTGCCGGAGGCGGGCAAGGCCGATTTTTCGCGGACGACTCCCACCCGCGGACTTTCCGCGTTCGGGACCAACTCCACCGGCGGCTACATGCTGGTCACCGCGGCATGGGGAACTATCTACAGCAAGTACAACGCGCTACTCGCCGCCAATCTGAACCCGGATCACCCCGTCGACCGCACGGTCATCTTCAACCGCTGCCGCGCCTGGCTGGTCGTCAACGACTTTTCCCAGGAGATCAACCGCGACGTGACCACCAGTTTCATCAGCCATCCGGACAACACCGCCCGCTGGGTATTCAAACTGCCGACCGGACAGGGCGGACGCGCCACCATCGCCCTCGATCTCGCGTTCGCCCCGGAGGCCAACGCCGTGCGGCTCGGATTCTCGCGTCCGGTCGGCGAGGACACGCCCGGCGAACTGGATGCCGCCACCCCCGCCAAACTGATCCTGCGCCCCGACCTCGAATGGCGCACCAACCACCAGTTGACCAAAGCGTATGCCGGACCGGAAAAGCTGTTCCCCGCCTCCGTGCGCACCACGGACACCGGTTTCGTATTCTCGCCTTACGGCACTCCGGCGTCATTGACCGTGTCGCACGGTAAATTCATACGTCAGGACGAGTGGAGCTACATGGCGGATCTGCCGTTCGAACACCGCTATGGTCTGGAGGACAAAACCGATCTCTACAGCCCCGGCTACTTCGAGATCACGCTCCGGGGCGGCGACGAAGTGACGCTCTCCGCCGGGCTGGGATCGGCGCCGGGCAACCGCCGGTTCCCGGAATTTTCCCCTGCCGTGCTCCGGCGACCGGAGGAGTTCATCGACGCCTCGTTGAGCCACTACGTCGTCAAGCGCGACGGCAGGCGCACCGTGATCGCCGGTTATCCGTGGTTCCTCGACTGGGGCCGCGACACGCTGATCGCCCTGCGCGGATTGGTGAAATGCGGATTCCACCGGGAGTGCGTCGAGATCATCCGTCAGTTCG
>CACZPY010000152.1 GCA_902783135.1 uncultured bacterium | reverse complement strand
GCGCGATGACGCTCACCGGCTACGGCGAGGGCAAGGCGGACGAAGCGCGGTCGCGCGGCTACCGGGTGGTGCCGGACCTGCTGGACGCGGTGAAAACTCTGCTCGCAACGGAACGATAATATAACGGAGGAGGGATTTATGGAAAAGAAAAACATCGCATGGCGGCTCTACGGAGCCGGGCTGGAGGCGCTGCGGCGCGACGAGATCGCGATCCCGGAGCCGGGATCGAACGAGATACTGATCCGCATCGACGCGGTCGGGCTGTGCTTTTCGGACATCAAGATCATCCGCGCCGGAGCGTCGCATCCGAAACTCTGGTGGAAGAACCTCGACGAGCATCCGCTTATCCCCGGCCACGAGGTCGCCTGTACGGTCGTCAAGGCGGGAAAAAACGTGCCGCCCGAGTTCGCAAAGCCCGGCAGCCGCTACCTGATCCAGTGCGACATCTATCTCAAGGGGCGCAGCTGCGCCTTCGGCTACGGCATGGACGGCGCGTACGTCCAGTACGGGATCATCGACGAGCGCGTCTGGCGCGGGGAGGGGAGGAGCTACCTCTTGCCCTTCCGCGAGGAGCTTTCCGCCGTCGCCACGGCGCTGATCGAACCGTGGAGCTGCGTTCGCGGCGCCTACCGGCTCAAGTACCGCAACGCCCCTGTCGCGGGCGGCAAGGTGCTGATCGTCGCGCCGCGTGCGTGTGACGAAAAATACAGTGCCGGGGAACTGCTCCGGGCGGCGAAGCCAGCCGAGGTCGCTGTACTCGGGTTTTCGGACGCGGCGGCGAAGGCGCTGGAAGCCGAACTCGGCGTTTCCTGCCGCCGCCTCGCGGCGCTGCCCGAGGGTGAGACCTTCGACGACATCTTCTGCTGCGATCTCGCCGACGCGGAACTTACCGGCAGAGCGGCGGAGCTCGCCGCGCGCTTCGGCATGGTCAACTTCATGGGGCGCGTCCCGGAGACGCTCTGCCGCATCGACGTCGGCGCGCTGCACTACCAGAACCGCTACTATCAGGGAACCGTGGAGCGCGACCTTTCCGCTCCCTACCGCGCGGCGAAGCGCAACACGTTGAAGCCGGGCGGCGCGGCGTGGTTCCCGGGCGGCGCGGGGGCGATGGGGCAGATGCACGTCGAACTCGCGGTCACGGCGGCGGAGCCGCCCGCGAAGATCATGGTGACCGACCTCGACGACCGGCGGATCGAACACCTCCGCAAACGTTTGGCGGAGCGCGCGGCGAAGCGCGGCATCGAGTTCGGGATCGTAAATCCGGCGAAACTTGGCGAAGCGGAGTACGAGCGGACTTTGCGCGACTTCGCCCCGGCGGGCTTCGACGACGTGGTGGTATTGGTGCCGCGCGCGGATGTGGTGTCGTTCGCGGCGAAGTTCCTGAACGCGGGAGCGCTCGTCAACATGTTCGCCGGGATCCCGGCGGGCGAGGCGGCGGAGCTCTCGGTGTGCGACATCGCGTTGCGGCAGGTGCGCTACATCGGATCGAGCGGCAGCACCTTCGACGATATGGCGGATACGCTGCGCGCCGCGGCGGACGGCGAGTTCCAACCGGTAGCGGCGTTGGCGGCGGTGGGCGGCATGAACGTGCTTAAGCAGGGGTTGGAGGCGGTGGCATCGGCGGGCTTCTGCGGCAAGACGGCGATCCTGCCGCAGTGTCCGGATCTGCCGCTCACCGAGCTGGAAAAACTGGGCGAACTCGATCCGGAACTGCCGGGGACGCTCGACCGGGACGGCAATTACACGCGCGCGACCGAGGCAATGCTGCTCGAAAAGTGGGGGAAGTGACGATGGCAAAACCGCTTATCGCCGTATTCGGCGCCAATCCGGCTTGGCAGAAGACGCTGTATTTCGGGACCTTCCGCCGGGGTGAAGTCAACCGGGCGGAGAAACTCGAACTTTACGCGGGCGGCAAGGGCGTGAACTTCTGCCGCGCCGCCAAATGCCGTGATGTCGCCCGGACGCGGCTGTACCAGTTTTCCGGCGGGGCGAACGGAGAACTCCACGAGGCGGCGCTCGCCGCCGAGGGCATCGACTGCCATGCGGTGCATGTCGCGGCGGAAACGCGCTGCTGCACCACTTTGCTCGACCGTTCCGGCGATGCGATGACCGAACTCATCGAGCCGTCGCACGCGCCGAGCGCCGCCGAGATCGCGGAGATGCTGCGCGCCTTCGACGCGGAACTCGCCGACGCGGCGGGGGCGGCGGTCGCGGGGTCGCTGCCCGACGGCACGGACAAGGGATTGTACGCCGAGGTCGCCCGGATCGCGGCAAAGCACAAACTTCCGTTGCTGGTCGACGCGGTGTATGCGCCGATGCTGGACGCGGCGGGCGATTTCATTTTGAAAATCAACATGGACGAACTCGGGAAGCTCACGGGCGAAAGCGATGCGCGGCGGGCGCTTTGCTCCGGCATGGAAAAGTGGCCGCGCGGCGTATTGGCGATCACCGACGGCGCGTCGTCGGCGTACCTCGCGGCGGGCGGCAAAGTATGGCGCTACGCGATCCCGCGCATCGAAGTCGTGAGTGCGCTCGGGGCGGGGGACACCTGCTCCGCCGTGACGTTGAGCGAACTGTTGAACGGCAGACCGGCGGTCGATGCTTTCGCGTGCGGACTGGCGGCGGCGAGCGCGAACTGCCTGTCGCCGCGCGCCGGGGAGTTCGACGACCGCGACGCCGAAAGATTGATGCCGACCGTCACGGAAGAGCGGCTATAAAAAACGCCGCCGGAAAAAACTCCGGCGGCGGTCCGTCGTACTAACAGGGGTCATTTACCGAACCAGACCGAAAAGTCCGCGAAGAGCGCGTAGTTGACGATCACGAGGATCAACAGCGCGATCCCCACCGGCATCGCGAGACTCCACGGTTTCAGATCCACCGCGCCGACGTCCTTCTGCACCCAGACGCCCTCGCGGCGCGGTGCGATCGTGCTCCAAAACTGCAGCACGATCACGAGGATAAGAAAGACCAGTCCGAGGAAGTAGAAGTCGTTGCCGCATAGGGTTTTCGTGGTGATGCCGAAGAGCGGCAGCACGAAGTACGCCAACGCGATGATCACAAGCCCGCAGATCATGACGAAGTTCGCCGCCGCGGACGGCACCCGCTTGTTCAGGAAGCCCATCAGCACCACCGAGAAGATCGGTATCGCATACAGGCCGTCCATCAGTTTCAGGAAGCCAAAGATGCTGTCCTGCCCCGCCAGCAGCGGTGCCACCAGCATGGCGATCAGTGCGATGATCCATCCGAATATTCTGCCGACCCTGACGATCTCGAGGTCGGAGGCGTTTTTGCGCAGATGCTTCTTGTAGATGTCGAGCGTGAAGAGCGTACAGGTCGAGTTCAGCGCCGAGTTGAAGCTCGACAGTATCGCCCCCGCCATCACCGCCGCGAAGAAGCCGACCAGAGGTTTCGGCAGCACGGAGCGAACCAGCATGCCGTAGGCGTTGTCCGGTTTGTCCATGAGGTTCTCGAATCCGTCGACCTTGAGTTTGGTCGCGAGGTAATACGCCATGATCCCCGGCAATACGAGGTACAGCGGTCCGAGCAGTTTCAGCGCGCCGCAGAGCAGTACGCCGCGCTGCCCCTCCTTGAGCGACTTGGCGGCGAGCGTTCGCTGGATGATCTGCTGGTTGGTGCACCAGTAGAAGAGGTGGATGACCAGCACCCCGGTGAAGATCGACCAGAAGGGCGTCGGGTCGGTCGGACCGCCGATCGAGTTGAAGCGATCCGGTATCTCCCGATACAGTTCGACGCAGCCGCTGATCCAGCTGATGTGCTTGCTTTTGCCGATGAAAGCGATACCGAATAAGGTTATCATGAAGCCGCCGATGAGTAACCCGATGCCGTTGAAGGTGTCCGAAACGACCACGGTGCGCAGCCCTCCGAACAGCGCGTATGCCGCTCCGATCAGACCGACCAGCCAGATCATCAGCCACAACAAGGTGGTGTCGTTCTGGATGCCGGTGAGCGACTTCATGTCAAGGATGCCCAGCAGTCCGAGCGCTCCCGAGTAGAGGATCACGGGCAGCAGCACCGTCGCGTAGATTATCAGAAACGCGAGGTTGCAGATCGTTCGCGTGGTGGAGTTGTAGCGTATTTCCATCAGCTCCGGCAGCGTGGTGATGCCGCTTTTGAGATAGCGGGGGAGGAAGAACAGAGCCATTGCGACCAGCGCCACCACCGCGACGACCTCCCACACCATCACGGTCAGCCCGTAACTGAATGCCTGACCGTTCAGTCCGACCATCTGCTCGGTCGAAAGGTTGGTCAAGAGCAGCGATCCCGCAATGAACGGGAAGGTCAGACCGCGCCCGGCGAGGAAGAAGCCGGTACGGCTGCCCGTGTCCTCCCGGCGGGTGAAGAGCCACGTCGCCAGTGCGACCAGCGCCGTGAAGAATACGAACGAAACGAATACCCAAACATGATCCATGATCTTCCTCCGGGGAAAGGGATTAATGCGTATGATCCATTACTGGTGCAAGATAATATAGCACCGGCGGCGCATTTTAACAAATCCCCCGGCGCGGCGGCGGCGTGGTCAGCGTCGGAGGTTTTTGAAGTCGTAGAAGTATTTCAGCAGTTTTTCGTGGATCTTGCCGTTGGTGCAGATGAAGCCGCTGCCGGGGAATTCTTTTCCGCCGAAGAGGTCGGTGACGGTGCCGCCCGCTTCGCGGACGATGACGATACCGGCGGCGACGTCATAAGGCTGCAGAAAGAGTTCCCAGAAGCCGTCCGCCGCGCCGCGCGCCGTCATGCAGCAGTCCAATGCGGCGGAGCCGAACTTGCGCAGATCGGTGAGTTCCGGGGCGATCCGGGCGACGAATTTCAGGTTGTTTTCCTCCTTGAACTGCGCCCGCAGACAGGCGAAGCCGGTGATGAGAACGCACTCTTCCAGTCGTTCCCGCTGCGACACCTGCAGACGCAGACCGTTGACGAAACTGCCTTTGCCCTCTTCGGCGTAGTACAGATCTCCGGTGACTGGCTGGTACACCGCTCCGGCGACGGATCTGCCTTTCCGCGTGAGCCCGATGGAAACGCACCAGTTGGGGAAGCCGCGGACGAACGAGGTGGTGCCGTCGATCGGGTCGATCACGAAGCAGTACTCGCGTTCGGCGTGTTTGCCGCCGTTTTCCTCGCCGTAGATGCCGTATTCGGGGAAGCGTTTGCCGAGTTCGGAGACGATGAACTCCTCCACTTTGCGGTCGGTATCGGTCACGAGGTCGCGCGCGGTCGCCTTGGTGTGGATGTTGCCGCTTTGCAGGCGCATCCCGTCGGCGAGCGCGATCGCCCCCGCCTGTCGCGCCAGTGTTTTTATGAACTCCATCATCGCCGGAAATTGTCCCTTCATGCCGTTTTTTATGGATGTGAAAAACCGTATTTAATGTACACGGAGCCGCTTCGGAAATCAAGCACATTTCCGGGCAAATCACCTCGGTCGCGTCACTGCGGCTTGACATATCCCAATATCCGCGGTATATTCTATGGATTTTTGTTGTATCGATTGTTGAGGAGATCCGCCATGAAAAAGATCATTCTGTCCTTGGTCGCCTTTGCCGTCGTCGCCGCCATCGGCGGTGGCGGCGTTTGCGCATACCGTATATATCGTGCATATCAGCTGAAAAAGGCGGAGGAAGCCAGACTGGCAAGGCTGCGGGCGGAAGAGTTGGCGAGGCGGGAACGTGAGGCGCGGGAACGGGAAGCCCGGGAGCGCGAGGCGCGGGAACGCGCGGAGCGGGAGCGTGCCGCCCGGGAGCGCGCGGAACGGGAACGGGCGATACGCGAGCGGGCGCGGGCAAGGGAAAAAGTGCTGGTCCGCGAATTGGAGGAAAAAGTCTCCAATATCCGCGATTTGGCGGTCCAACTTTACAAGAACCCGTCGAAACCGACGGTGATGAAGCAACTGGAAGAACTGAATCAGTTGGCGGTGGAGGTCCACCGCAGTTATCCGCAGCTGCCGATAGTGAAGATCTTGCGTTACGTGCGGATGATCGGTTTTATGCGCGGCAACCGGCGGGTGATCGACGATGTCCGGCTGCATAAATTCGTGATCGGCGGCGTCGATTACGGGGACGATTGCAAACTTTGCGGCGGCACCGGCTTGTGCCCAGCCTGTTACGGCAGCGGGATCTGCACCCTGTGCGCGGGGACCGGCTCACTGCGCAATCCGCAGGGCGGAACCGACTCATGCCGAACGGATTGCAAAATTTGTTCCGGTCACCCGCTCTCGCAGATCTGCCACCGGTGCAAGGGCGTGGGCGCGTTGTGCAATTACACCAAACTCCAGAGCGCCCGGCGGCGCATGGAGCGCGAACTGAGCCATTTGGGTTTGCCGGAGTCCGCCCGGTACGATTATCTTGGGACGCTCTATTACGAGGCGCGCGACGGTATGCCGCGCGATCTCCGGCGGGCACGGGAACTTTTCGAGCAGGCGGCGGAAAAAGGCGACCCGCACGCGATGTACATGCTTTCCGTCATGTTGCGGAAAGGCGAGGGCGGCAAAGCGGATGCGGAGCGGAGCGACGAACTGCTGCTGCGCGCCGCGAATCTGGAACAGCCGGACTCGATGCGCGAAATGGCGACGCGCGGCATGATAAAGCGGCAGTACAGACAAGTCAAAAAATGGATATACCACCTCGCCAATCCGCGTTATCTGGGACTGCATAACGGCGAGCCCGCCGCGCGCAGCGTTTCGATGGCGCGCATTGCCGCCTTCGAGTACCGCAACGGCACGGATTACATGGACAGCGACGTGCTGGTGGATTATCCGCAGACGACCCGCAACGCCTTCATCCTCGCCGCCAAGCAGGGGGATCTGCTCGCCCGGGAGTGGCTGCTCTGCGACAACTATCAGAATGACGAGTACCGGGTCAATTCGGAGTTCTATTCGCATTTGGAACGGGTCAAGTACAGATACACGTGGAAAAACCGCATCATCACCGATTGTTACAAGGGAAGAAAGGACTCCGCATCGCCCAATCGTATCGTCTGCATCGAAAATTTCTTCATCGCGCTCGGCTATCTGATCGACCGCTTCCCCGTGGTGGAATTTCCCAAATACGAGCAATACAAAAACAAGGGAAATCCGGATTCTTCCGCGCGGAACATTTCGGACTTTTTCGACTTCTTCTGTTCCGCCTCCGGGAATACATGGCACAAGACCAATTACCGCTATCTGATGCTGAATAAATCTTATGTACGGGTCCCGGACGGGTATATCATACTGCAGGGCAAACTTGCCAAGCAGCTTAAGCAAGGGGAAGTTCTGCACTTCACGGAAAATGGTTCCCGACACTATTTCTTCATGGAACTGCTGATGCTTTGCAACTTCATCGACGCCGAAGGCGACAATTACGACTTTTCCGGCATCATCGACATCAAGGAACTGATGGTGGTCCGCGAGTACGGGTTGTGGACGATCAAGGCGGGCATGGCGATCGAGGCGGCGGAAAAGCGGATCGAGGACGAAAAGGCGAAGGAAGCTCCGGACGAGGAGGCGATCAAGCGGGATCAGAAGCTGATCCGCGAGCAGAAGACGATCATCGACGTCTGCCGGGTCAACGCCAACGAGGTGTGGATCGCGCTCCACCGCAAACTCAAAGGCGAGGCGCGGGTGTTTTCCGTTGACGAACTGGAAACCCGGTAGCGTCGATCCCGTGGCGCGGATGCAAGCCGCCGTCGCGGGAACAAGCGCCCCGGTACGGATTGGTACGTATGAGTACGGATAAGTACGGATAAGCGGGGTCCGAGCCCGCGTACTGACGCTTGGAGTAATACCACCCGCATTCGTACACGCACTTCGACACATTCTCCGTACCAATCCGTACCAATCCGTACTTATCCGTTCGAGCGTCGGCTTTATGTCGGTCGCCAGCATCCGCGTCAGCCCCATTTCATCTCTCATCTCTCATCATTTCTCCCGCATTGAAAAATTTCCGGGCGATGGTATATTATAAAATTCACGATTTCGTTGAACAGCAATAATTTAGATTTGTTTAATTCGGTGCGGCAAAGATGTTCACGCGTTTTCTGATCCGGCATTTCGTTCCGGGGTACGAACACCCCGAACTTGCCGCGGTGCGGCTGCGCTACGGGGTCTTCGGCGGCGAAGTCGGGATCGCGGTCAACGTGGCGCTTTCGCTGCTCAAATTCGCGGTCGGTATCGCCTCGGGCAGCGTGGCGGTCGCCGCCGACGCGGTCAACAACCTTTCGGACGCGGGCAGTTCCGTAGTGACGATCCTCGGTTTCAAGCTCTCCGCGAAGCCCGCCGACTGCGATCACCCCTTCGGTCACGGCCGGGTCGAACATGTGGCGGGGGTCGTGGTCGCCGTGGTGGTGATCGCGATGGGGCTGAACTTCATGAAGGAATCCGCCTGGCGGATACTTCACCCCGGCGAAGTGCGGATGTCGGCGGCGATGATCGCGCTCGTGGCGGGGGCGATGCTGCTCAAGGCGTGGCTGTATTTCTTCTACCGGCACGTCGGCCGGGCGATCGGCTCCGAAACGATACTGGCGGCGGCGTTCGACAGTTTGAGCGACCTCGGCGCGACTTCGGCGGTGCTGATCGCCGTCGTCGCGGGGCATTTCACGACGTTTCCGGTCGACGGATGCGCCGGAGTATTGGTGGCGCTGTTAGTGCTGATCGGCGGCTTGAAGATCCTGCGCGAGACCACCGATCCGTTGCTCGGCAAGCCGCCGAGCCCCGAAGTGGTCGCGGAACTCCGGGAACGGCTGCTTAAGTGTTCCGGCATCCGGGGCGTCCACGACATCATCATGCACAGTTACGGGCCGAGCCAGTACTTCGCCACCGCGCACGCCGAGGTCGATCCGGAGCAGGACATCCTCGCGGTCCACGATCTCCTGGAAAACGCGGAGGTCGAGATCGGCAAACACATGCCGGTGCATCTGTTGCTCCACTGCGATCCGTGCGACGCGTGCGACCCCGAACTGCGGATGTGGCAGGGGCGGCTCGAAAACGCGGTCGCCGGGTTGAACCCACGGTACAAGGTCTACGATCTCAGGCTCCGGCGGGGGGAGGGGGGCGCGAAGAAGCTCGGCTTCCATCTGCTGGTGCCGCGCGACGACGCTTCGGCGGAGGAGAAACTGCAAAAAAGCCTCGCCGCTGCGCTGGACAAATACCCGGAACGGCCGGAACTCACGCTCGTCATCGTCCATTCCTACGTTTGACGCCGCGGAGGGGGCTTTGCGGCTTGAATGAACGCCGCCGTTACGGATGAGTACGGATGAGTACGGAGTAAGCAGAACCGGAACCGCAGGGCGGCGGAATTTCCACTGGCATCCGTACGTGTGCTCAAACGCCGCATTTTTCCGTACCTATCCGTACCTATCCGTACTTCTCCGTATCCGTCTGTTCCCGGTCAGTCGTCCGTTAACCCGCGTCAGCGGCTCTTTCGCGTGCGCCCGCCCGCGCGAAAAATTTGTCAAAAAATATACGCGGACGGCTTGACAACCGCGCGTATCCCGTGTATTTTTAAGTTGATTGTAGATTTGTATACTTATGCCCCGTTCATTGGAATACCGGGTGTACAGGGGTCGGATGAAAGCAAAACAATAAATTGTTCATATAGGAGGATCGATCATGAGTTTGGTTTACATCTTTACGCCGCAGGAAATCGAGGTCCCCGGTGGAGGGTCGTGGGTTCAGGCTTCCGACCTGATATTGATGGCGAACGCCGCCAGCGTTTCCGACGACTCCCGGATGAAGGCGACGTACATTTGGAATCTGTATGAAGACGCCTCCTTCGTCGATACCAGCATCATCCATCTGACGAGTTCTTCTCCGGTGCTGACCATCGCCGGCGATTACAGCAGCGCTTCCGAGCTGAAGGATAACCTTCATCTCGTCGCGATCAACGACCGCTACGAGGCGGCGGCGGTGCGTGCCAGCAACGATCTGCGGCTGGTGCTGGCGGCGCAATCCGGCGCCTACAAGGTCTCCACCAACGATGACACCAATATCTCCATCTACGTCGAGAGCACGACTTTGCGCAAACGCGACACTTACAGCGACGCCACTCCGTCCAGCAATGCGCTGTCCGCGTTGGGGATCGATGTCGCGAAAACGCTGACGGTCTCCGGCGACCTGACGGGCAATATCAAGACCAAAAGCGGCGCCTATCTGATCGGCATAAATATCCCCGCCAGTCCGCCTCCCGTCAATACCAGCGTGAATCAGGAGGCGGACGCGATCGGCGTGCGCTGCACCGATCTCGTGCTGAATCACAACTTCAACGCGGTCATCACCGCCGACACTTCGTCCGGGACCGACAGCCAGTGGACGGATTATAACGAAGAGGTTTTCGATTATTATGCCACATTGCAGCTGACGCCTCCCGACGAGAACCACGTTTACTTCTACGATCTCGAATACGAATACGAGTACGTAAGACAGAACGGCGAGGAAGAGGAGACGGTGACGGTCCACGAAGTCGTTCGCGGTCTGATCAATCCGGAGTACTCGCTCGGCTTCGTTCCCGAAGGGACCACCGTCAAATGGCGCACCCGCGCCCATGTGGCGGGGGATACCGTGTTTATCGCCGACTACGCGTCGCTGAACGCGAGCGGGAACACCCTTGCCGCCCAGGGCATCCGGGTGCTCGGCGATCTTACCGCCATCGACGGCGAGTGGAACGGGCGCATCACCTCGACCGCCAAGGGCAGCACGCTGGAGTCGCTTAAAAGAAATCTTCACTCCTCGGTCACGGGCTACTCCCCGTCGAATATCAACAACAACGACCTCAGCGCCTACGGCATCTGGGCGGACGGCTCCATCACGATCGACCATCTGAAGGGGGCTTCCGGCACCGAGATCAAATCCGTTTCCACCGGGCACTATATCGCAGGCGAGGCATCCGGTTCGACTGTAGCAGTGCTTTCCATCGCCAACAACGAGGTCTGCGCCTACGGCATCAAGGGCGATTCCGTGACGCTGAATCGGATGGATTCCACCTTCGACATCTACTCCGAACTCAGCGACGTCGAGGTCAACGGTTCGATCAGCGGTCCGCCGTCGTTCACGCTTTCCGGGAATTATTCCGCCGCGGGCATCTGGGCGGATACGCTGACGCTCGGCGAGTTCAACGGGGCGATCAAGTCCAAAATTTCGGACGTCACGGTGACGGTAAGCGGCGCCGCTCCGGATTCGACTTCCGACACCACGGTTTACAGCGCGAAGGGGATCGATGCGACGAATATCGTCGCCACCGACAATCTGGGCGGCAAGATCGACGTCGACTGCTACCGCATCGTCGGTTGGAGCAACCATCCCAGGCTGAAGAGTTCGCTGACGGCGGCGGGCATCTACGTCGAGAACACCATGCGCGTCACCGGCAGGATCAATTCGGCCATCACGGTGAAGATGTCCAACTACGACGAGTCCGGTCAGTTCAGCGCCAACCCCAAGGGGTACGGCATCTACGCCAAGGGGCTGGCGGCGGACGCCTTTTCCGGCACCATCACCGTGGATGCGCCGATAGAGATTTACGCGGATAGTATTGACGATGTCTATATACAAGCTGAGAAAGCCGCCGCCGACGGGGTCAAGAGCGTCGGTTTGGCGACCGGCGCTTTGACCACGACCACGGTCGTCAGCATCGCCAACGGCAAGGTGGTGTATGACGCTTTCGACATCAACGGCAAGATCAGTTCGACCATGGTCGGTTTGGCGACTGTAGCGGCATTGAATCTGCGCGTTTCCGGTACGATCACCACCACCGGCGGTTGGGTACACATTTGGGGTATGTCGGAACAGGCCAGAGACGGCATCGCCATCACCACCGACGGGAACAAAGCCACCTCCACCAACAACGATCAGATCGAACTCGCGGACGGCGGTGTCATCAAGGGCAACGTCGACCTCTACGGCGGCGAGAACACCTTCGTGATCAACTCCGGCGCCCAGTTCACCGGCAAGTTGACGGGCGACGGCGGTCTGATGAACATCCGCTTCGATCTGGCGAAGATAACCAGCAACTACATCTACACCGTCAAGTCGTCGGAGACCGAGGATCTCGACGCCCGCGACGCCACGCTGGTCAGTACCTCGCACATCACGATAAATCTGAACTGCGCCGAGACCGGCACCTACAAGTTGTTCAAGTACAGTTCGTTCACCAGCGAGGCGAAGGATGTCTGGACCAGCGGCGACAAGGGCATCGCCTTTTCGTATCAGGGGCAGACGCTCACCCAGAACGTCACCCAGAACGGCAGCAAATACACGGCGTCCGCGACTTTCACCGACGCCGAGGGCAAAGAGGTCAGCGCCACTTTGACGTACTCCAGTTACGCCGTCACGCTGACAGTCACGAACAACTGCACCCTCGCCGCGTTCAAGGGCGATCTGGGGACCGTGTTCGATACGGAAAAACGGACGGCGACGCTGACGTGGGAGGCGGACGAGGACTTCGGCGCCCAGTACCTTTACGAGGTCGAATACCGGATCGACGGCGGCAAGAGCATCGCGGTCAAGACCTACGATACTTCGACCACGATCAGCGGCTTCGACCCCGGGTCGAAGATCGAATGGCGCATCCGCCACAACGCCACCAACGGCGTCTTCGTCAGCGACTGGTCGGCGTGGGTCGACGGTTCGCTGACCACCAGCTTCACCGCCGACCGGAACGCGACGATGAGATGGAAGGACAACGCTCCCTCCTCCGATTATGTCTATGACGTCGAATACATCGTCGACGACGGCGATGCGGTGACCGCGGAGGCGGCGACGACGACTTTGACCGTCAACGGTCTCGCGCCGGATTCCAAGATCACCAAATGGCGTTACCGTTACCGCTCCGCCGACGGCTCCGACACCGGCGAGTGGTCGTCTTACATCAGCGGCGTGAGTTTCTACGCCAAGGACGACACGGGGACCGCCACGCTGAAGTGGGGAACCGCCGCCGGCAATTACGAGGTCGAATATTTCCTCGGCGACGCCGAGGAATCCGTGATCGCCGCGACCACCACGGCGTCGCTGACATTGATCGACGGCAACGCCGGCGACACCGTCAAGTGGCGTTACCGCACCGCCGGCGCCGAAAATTGGTCGGGGTGGATCACCGACACGCTGGAAGATACCTCGGATTTGGCTCCCTATATGGCGGACGCCAACCCCTCGGCGACCAACCCGGACGGCGATAGCGCCAACCTCATGACCGCTTCCCGCGCGCTGCTCCATTGGGGCGAGGCCACCGGCGACAGCGAGATCATCGGGTACGAGGTCGAGTGCATATCCTCCAAGAGCGAGTTGAACGAGGAAGAGTGCGCGGATATTTACAAAAATCACACGAACAATTCCAACATCACCTTCTTCACCAAGTACACCACCGCGCCGGAGATCCTGGTCTCGCAGCTGCCGAACCAGACCTATGTGTACTGGCACGTCCGGGCGGTGGATGCCAACGGCAACGCCTCCGAATGGGTCGACGGCAACGTCTTCCGCGTGTTCCTCGGCGACACCACGCCGCCGACGTGGCGCAACCTCAACAAAACCGAGGAGATATCCTACAACGTTTCCAACCCCGACGCCCCCACCGGAGATCTCACCATCCACTGGACGGCGGCGGAAGATATCGGCGCCGGAGTTCGGCGCTACCGCATCAAGTACAAACTTCACTCCGAATCGGAGTGGCCCGATGATGACGACGCCGTGCACAACGTGTTCGTCGACGAGACCGCTTTCAGCGACTCTCCGGACGACAGCCGCTACGGCACCGTCAAGGGTTTGGCGGCGGGTACTTACGATTACCGGATATATGCGGAAGACTATGTCGGCAACAAGAGCGTGCTGTACATCTCCAACACGTCCGTGGTGGTCGACGACCTCCTGTCGCCCGAGTGGCGCGAGAAAAAGCCGACCGTCGCCATCGATTACGACACCTCGGATCCCGATCTGCTCAAGACGAACGCCACCTTCAACTGGGGGTACGCTGAGGATGTGGGCACCGAGTCTTATCTCAAGGACAAGTACGGCAACTACATCGACTGGGACGGCAACATCGTTCCGGAAGAAGAACGGATCGTCATCTACTCGAATCCCGGCTCCGGCGTCAGGCAGTATGTCCTGCGGTATTGGTACGACGAGAGCGATGTCAAGGAACTGAAGGTCGCCGAAAACGGCGAAACCGCCCACAGCGGCAGAGTGGAGGATGTCGAGGCGAACGCGAGTTACTCGTACGAACTCGTCGCGGCGGACTACTACGGCAATACGAGTACCAAAGTGAGCGCCGGCAAGATCCCGCTCGGCGACTTCACCGCCCCCGAATGGGGCGAAAATTCGGTTTCCCTCACCATCAGCTACGACGTTTCCACCCCGGATGCGCCGGTGACCTACGCCGAATTCACTTGGAAACCCGCCACGGACGTCGATACCACCGAGTACCTCAAAAACAGTGACGGCGAGTACATCGACTGGGAGGGCAACGTCGTCGACGAGGCGCACCGGATCGCCATCTACTCGAATCCGGGCTCCGGCGTCAGCATGTACCGCTTCACCTTCGGCGAGGCGGACCCGGATTATTTCCCCGGCGGTCAGGAAGAATACAACTTCAGCGTGACCATTCCGAGCGGGTCGGGAGAGGATCCCGGCACTTACGAACTGGTCGCGTTGGACTACGCCGGCAACAAGGGCGCGATCCCCGCGCTCGAAATGCCGCTCGGCGACAACATCGGTCCCGAATGGGTGGACGATTCGATCTCCGTCGACGTCTTCTATGACGTCAACGATCCCGACAATCTGATCACCAGCGCCACCTTCACGTGGGGATACGCCGAGGACGTGAGCACGGAAGTGTACTTCACGAACGCGGACGGCGAATACATCGACTGGGAGGGCAACGTCGTCGACGAGGCGAACCGCGTCGCCGTCTACAAGAACCCCGGTTCGGGCGTCAAGGCGTATATGGTCAGCTGCTGGGTCAAGGGCAACGAAGACTCCCCCTACACCCATACGGTGGAAAATACCGGCGCCACGAGTTACAGTTGGACGTTCACCGGCATCACGCCGAGCCAGAATTATTCGTACGCGGTCGTGGCGCTCGACTACTACGACAACCCGAGCGCCGCCTTGGGCGGCAGCAAAGCCACGCTCGGCGATTTCACCGGACCCCAATGGGACGACAAGACGGTCGACGTCAATGTCAAATACGACAAGAGCGAGCCGTTCGATCCCAAGATGTCGGCGACGTTCACTTGGGCGGGCGCGGTCGATCCCGACACCTCGGGCGAGATCATCAGCAATCCCGGATCCGGGGTCAAGACTTATTACTTCCAGTATAAGCGCGCGTCCGATTCGTGGAATGATCCTTCCGCGGTGACGACGTTCACGGTGGAGGATACCGGCGCGGCGTCGTATTCGTACGTCGTTTCCGATATCGATGCTCAGGGTTATTCGTACCGCATCTCCTCCGAAGATTATTACGGCAACAAGTCCGGGTATCTTTCGGGGACTTTCGGCGGCGACGCCACGCCGCCCAGCGGCAACTTCCTCGGTTTCTCGGAGCGGCTCTCCGGTACGTGGGAGACCACGGAGACGCTGGAACTCGATCTGAGCTACAACTCGCATCTGGGCGACGGCGGCGAAAAGTGGGTCGTCGTCACCACCAGAACGCTGACCGATTTGACGGTCACCATCGACTGGGACGACAACTTCACCGATGAAAACGGCATCGCCTATACGGTGGAACTTTCCAACAACGCCGATTTCACCGGCAGTCGCACCTATTCGATCGACGCCAAGTCGTCGTCGTTGACGTTCAGCAAGAGTTCCTACTCGACTCCGGTGTCGGTGCTGGGCGGCATGAGCAAGGTCTACTACCGGGTGACCGCCAAGGATTCGCTCGGCAATGTCAATCCGTACACGAGTTCGGTGCGGAGCTTCAACATGGTCGACAGCTCGAGCGGCGAGAGCGTCGGTTTCGGCGGCGACGCGGTGAGTCCGACCGGTCTTTCGGTCTCCACCTCCAAGAGCGCGGTCGGCAGTTCCAAGCTTACCTTCTCGTGGAGCGAGGGCAGCGGCTCCTTCGGCGTGACCGGATATACGTTGAAGGTCACCGTCGGCGGCAAGACCAAGACTTACTCCGGCATCCAGGCCAGAAAGTACACGCTCACCGGACAGGCGGACGGCAAATACTCGTGGCAGGTCGTCGCCAATTCCGGCAACGGCACCACCGCCGCGGCCTCCGGAACGGCGTTCATCGTCGACACCACCGGTCCGACGTTCAAGTCCGGCGCGGCTTCGTCGGCGAAGGCTTCGCTCAGCAGTCTCACCGTCAAGTGGGATGCGGCGACCGACGCCAACGGCGTCAAGAGCTATGTGCTGCAGTACGGGACCGGTTCGTACAACAAGTCGAAGTGGTTCACCACCACGGTGACGGCGACTACCTACAACGGCAAGATCGGCAGCGACGGCGACTACAACTACCGCATCTACGCTGTGGATAAGTACAGCAATGTTTCCGCCGACTACCTCTCCGGATCGTTCTCCGTCAGGACCAAGGCTCCCGGCGCGCCGACGGTCAAGGCGAGCACCACCAAGCCGACGAACAAGAACGTCACCCTCACGGTCACTTACAGTGCCGCCAGTTCGAAGAAGCAGTACTCCACCGACAACAAGACGTGGAGCAGCTACACGAAGGCGATATCGGTCGGCAAGAACGCCACGTACTACTTCCGCGGCGTCGATGTGGCGGGCAACAAGTCGAAGGTGACGACGTACAAGGTGTCGAACATCGACAAGACGGCGCCGAAGGCTCCGACGGTCAAGGCGAGCACCACCAAGCCGACGAACAAGAACATCACCATCACGGCGACGTTCAGTTCCGACTCGGCGAAGAAGCAGTACTCCACCGACAACGCGACGTGGAACGCCTACACGAAGGCGATCACGGTCAAGTCCAACGGGACCTACTACTTCCGCGGCATCGACGCGGTGGGCAACAAGTCGAAGGTGACGACGTACAAGGTCACCAATATCGACAAGACGGCGCCGAAGGCTCCGACGGTCAAGGCGAGCACCACCCAGCCGACGAACAAGAACGTCACCCTCAAGGCTACGTACAGTTCCGATTCGGCGAAGAAGCAGTACTCGACCGACAAGAAGAACTGGAGCAGCTACACGAAGGCGATCACGGTGGGCAAGAACGGGACCTACTACTTCCGCGGTATCGACGAAGCGGGCAACATCTCGAAGGTGACGAGCATCAAGGTCTCGAACATCGACAAGACGGCGCCGAAGGCTCCGACGCTCAAGGTGAGCACGACCGCGGTCACCGACATGAACGTCACCGTCAAGGCGACGTACAGTTCCGACTCGGCGCAGAAGCAGTACTCGACCAACAACAAGACGTGGAAGGACTACACGACCGCGCTTTCGGTCGGCCAGAACGGGACCTATTACTTCCGCGGCATCGACGCGGCGGGCAACGTCTCGGCGGTCAAGAGCGTCAAGATCGCGAACATCGCGGATACGTCGAACAACACTTGGGACGACGCCACGGAACTCACCGGTACGGTGCTCGGCGCGCTCGACCCGAGCGTCGACAAGGTCGATTACTACGATGTCGAAGACGTTTCCAAGCTGATGCTGGATATGGACTCCGGCACGGCGAAGGTGGCGTTCTACGACAGCGGCCGCAATGCGGTCGAGGTCAAGGTGGTCTGCGCCAATTCCTCCGTGAAGACGGTTTCGTCGATGAAGCTCGTTGCCGACAACGCGGCGAGCGACAAGATCACCCTTTCCGATCTCGACTCCGTCAAGTATCTCAAGGTCACGAGTACGACCGGAGCGGCGGAGTACAAACTGGCGAAGCTGGCGTAAGCCGCCGCCTGACGCCTGCGTAAAAAAAACGCCATGTCCCGCGCGAGAGCACGGGACATGGCGTTTTTGTTTGCTCTTTTCCTTTTACGGAAGACGGGGGCAGGGGGGCGTCAGCGCGGCAGCGTCAGACACATTTCGCCGTCGTGTGGGCGGAATCCGCAGCGCACGTAGACGGAGCGCCCCATCGGGGAAGCGTTGAGGAAGAGCTGCGCACAGCCTTCCTGCCGCGCCGTTTCGATCAGATGCTCCACCAGCATGGCGGCGATCCCCTGCCGCCGCCATGCCGGGCGGGTGTACATGTTGGTGATGTAGCCGTGTTTTCCCGTGGGATTTTCGTAGGTCGGCGGATGCACCTGAAGCGAAAGCCCGGAACAGGCGGCGGCGCGGTCCCCGTCCCAAACGATGAGGGAAATGAAACTGCCGTCGGCTATACGGGTGCGGAAAAACTCCAGATTGTGCCGGTAGAACTCCTCCTCGGGAATGCGGCAGACCGCGCTTTCGCGTTCCCGGCGCATTTCCAGCCGCATTTCGGCAAGGAGTTCGGCGTCGCCGACACCTGCGCGTTTGACAACCAATCCCATACGACTACTTGGACATGGAATCCGAATACGCCCGCGCTTTTTCGCTGTCCGCATTGCGGTCGGACTGCTGCCGGTGGTGCCATTCGGCGGCGCCCGTGTGGTTGCCCGAGGCGCCGCGCGCCGAAGTCATGAAGCCGCCGCCGACCGCCCGGCTGAATACCACCACCGCCACGACCATCGCCGCGGCGACCAGCACGGTCAGCAGTACATATTTCATCGCCATGATCTATATCCCATGCTTTTAAGGTATCACCACTGCAGTTTGTCCAGCGTCACGGCGCCGCCGCTGCCGGAGGAGCCGCCGCGGTTTCCGGAGCCTCCGCGATTCCCGGAACCGCCGCTGCCGGACCCGCCGCCGTCCAGAATGCCGGAGAGCGTATCGTCGCCGATCAGTTTGTCGTACAGTTTGCCGCCGAAGTCCTCCAGCGATTTGGAGAACAACTTTTTCGCCACGTG